>DASQXU010000344.1:0-3212 GCA_035639555.1 Thermoleophilaceae bacterium | reverse complement strand
GCGGCGATCACCAGCGTCGGCGCGCGGATCGACCCAAGGGCGGGCCGCAGGTCCATATCGCGGATCGCCTCGCAGCAGCCGGCGTAGCCCTCCGGCGCCATCCCGAGCAGCCCCGACCTCAGGCGCTCCACCGCCTCGGTCCGGCGCTCGGACGCTGCGGGCGTGAACCAGCGCCCGAGGGTGGCGTCGGCGATCGCCGCCATTCCATCGGAGCGCACCGCGTCGGCGCGCTCGGTCCACATCTCGGGCGGCGGCATGTGTGCCGAGGAGCAGCACACGGCGAGCCGCTCGATCCGCTCGGGCGCGCGCGCCGCCAGCCACATGCCGGTCATGCCGCCGAGGGACACGCCGCAGAAGCTGACCCGCTCGAGCCCGAGTCGGTCGAGCACGGCGAGGGCGTCCCGGCCGAGGTCGTCGATCGAGTAGGGGCCGGGGGGGACCGGCGAGCGACCATGGCCGCGCGTGTCGTAGCGCAGCAGCCGGAAGCGCTCGGCCAGCGCCGGGACCAGCTCGTCCCACATATCGACCGTGGTGCCGAGCGAGTTCGAGAGCACGAGGACCGGAGCGCCCTCGGGGCCGTCGAAGCGGTGGTGGAGCTCGACGTTCACCCCGACCGGTAGGCCTCGAGGGCCCGACCGATGAACGCGTCGGCCGAGCCCAGGTAGCCGCCGGGGTCGAGCGCCCGGTCGACCTCCTCCTCGCTGAGCTGGTCGGTGGCCAGCAGCCTCTCCCGCAGCGACCCGCTCCCCGCGACCGCGCCCTCCACGATTCGCTTGGCCTCCGAGCGACCGATCCGCTCGGCCAGGGTCATCGTGACCCGCTCGGTCAGCAACAGGCCCGCGGTCCGCTCGAGGTTCTCCCGCATGCGATCGGGGTGGACCTCGAGCCCCTCGAGCGCCTCGTGGACCGCGGCCGCCGCGCCCCCGGTGAACGCGAGGGCGTCGCCGAGCGCGCCCCACTCGGAGTGCCACGCGCCGGCGGCCCGCTCGTGCTCGCCGGCCATCGCCTCGAGCAGCAGCCCGGCGGCGGCGCGCACCCGGGGCGCGCAGGCCCGGGCCCGCGTGGAGCCGACCGGGTTCTGCTTGTGCGGCATCGTCGAGGAGCCGCCCCGCCCGTCGCCCGAGGCCTCGGCCAGCTCGCCCACCTCGGTCTGGGCCATCAGCACCACGTCGAGCGCCACCTTCTCGAGCGCCCCGGCGGTCAGCGCCAGCGCCGTGCCGAGCTCGGCCACCGCGGTCCGGTCCGAGTGCCAGGGCAGCTTGGGCTCGGCCAGATCGAGCTCCTCGGCCATGGCCCGCAGCACGGCGAGCCCACGCTCCCCGAGCGAGGCGAGGGTGCCCGCGGCTCCCCCCAGCTCCACCGGCAGCCGCAGCGCGCCGAGGCGCCGCCTCGCCCTCACCAGCGCCAGGAGCCAGCCGGCGGCCTTGAGCCCGAAGCTCGTGGGCAGTGCCTGCTGCATCAGCGTGCGCCCGGCCATCAGCGTCGTGCGGTGGGCGTCGGCGAGCGAGGCGCAGATCGCCGCCACCGCGTCGAGCTCGGCCCCGATCGGCTCCAGGGCACGGCGGGCCACGAGCATGGCCGCGGTGTCGAGGACGTCCTGGCTCGTGGCGCCCCAGTGGACGTAGCCGGAGGCGCTGCCCTCGACCCGGTCGGTGAGGGCGCGGACCAGGGGGACCACCGGGTTGCCGGAGTCGCGGGCCTCGCGGGCGAGGGCCGCGACGTCGAAGCCAGATGCGTCACAGCACGCTGAGATCGCCTCGGCGGCCCCGGAGGGGATCACCCCGGCCCGGGCCTCGGCCGCGGCCAGGGCGGCCTCGGCGTCGAGCATGGCCTGCACCCAGGCCCGCCCCGACACCGCGTCCCCGACCGCGTCGGGCACGAAGATCGGCGTGAACAGGTCGCTAGACGTCAAAGAACACGGTCTCGTCGTCGCCCTGCAGGTGGATGTCGAAGCGAAGGGCGCCGTCCTCCGGCACCGCGACGAGGGTGTGGCGGCGCTCCGGCTCGACGAGCGACAGCACCGGGTCGGCCCCGTTGGCCGCGGTCTCGTCCGGGAAGTAGATCCGGGTCGCGAGGCGCTTGAGCAGGCCGCGCGCGAACACCGACACCTCGATGTGCGGGGCCTGCAGCCCGCCGCCGGGCGCGGGGACCGGCCCGGGCTTGACGGTCACGAAGCGGTAGCGCCCGTCGGCGTCGGTCTCGCAGCGGCCGAAGCCGCGGAAGCCGTCCTCGAGGGGGAGCTCGGTCCGCGGGTCCTCGGGATGGTCGTAGCGTCCGGCCCGGTTGGCCTGCCAGACCTCGATCAGGGCGTCGTCGACCGTCTCGCCGGCACCGTCGACCACCGTGCCGACGATGCGGATCGCGTCGGGGTGGTCGGGGGGAACGAGCTCCGGGCCGCCCTCGTCGGACGGCAGCCCGATGTGGAAGTAGGGGCCGACCGTCTGCGAGGGGGTGGGGAGCGTCATTTCTCGACCGGGGTGGCCTCGCGGCCGCGGAGCACGATGTCGAACTCGTAGGCGAGCGCCCACTCGGGCACCGTCTGCTCGAGGTCGAAGCGGCAGATCATGCGCTCCCGGTCCCTGCGGTCTCGCACCGAGTGGAAGATCGGGTCCTGGAAGTGCAGCGGGTCGCCCGGGAAGTACATCTGGGTCACCAGCCGGGTGGCGAAGGCGGGGCCGAACAGCGAGAAGTGGATGTGGGTGGCCCGCCAGGCGTTCGGGTGGTTGCGCCACGGGTAGGCGCCCGGCTTGATCGTGATGAACCGGTACCGGCCCTCGGAGTCGGTCAGGCAGCGCCCGGCGCCCGAGAAGTTGGGGTCGAGCGGCGCGCGGTGGACGTCGACGGGGTGCGTGTAGCGGCCGGCGGCGTTGCACTGCCAGATCTCGATCAGCGTGTTGCGGACCGGCCGGCCGTCGCCGTCTCGCACCTGTCCGTGCAGGATGATCCGCTCGCCCAGCGGCTCGCCCTCGTGCTGGCGGGTCAGGTCGTGGTCGAGCTCGCCGAGGCGCTCGTGCCCGTAGACCGGGCCGGTCACCTCGGTGAGCGTGTGCGGCAGGAGCAGCAGCGGGCGCTTGGGCGCGCGCGTGCGCGTGGCCGCGTAGTCGGGGCTCAGGTAGGGCGGGTCGACCTCCTGGTCGTCGCGCCGGTAGCCGGCCAGCTCGACGCGCTGCCTCATCGCGGCCCCGTCACCATGCGCAGCACGTCGCGCAGGT
>DASQXU010000343.1:0-4312 GCA_035639555.1 Thermoleophilaceae bacterium | reverse complement strand
CCGCCCGTACCAGTATGCGGTCATCGGCGTCGATCGTGCGGGGAACCGGGCGGAAACCCGGGTCAGCGCCGTGCCGACCTCGTCCAGGCTGCTCAACCCGCCAAGAGGGGCACGGGTGCACCGGCCGCCGGCGCTCGTCTGGAAGAAGGTGCGTCACGCCAGCTACTACAACGTCCAGCTCTACCGCGGCGCGCGGAAGGTGCTCAGCACCTGGCCACGCGGCACGAAGCTTCGGTTGCGGCGCCACTGGCGCTACGCGCGGAGGCGGCAGCGGCTCGTACCGGGGCGCTACCGCTGGTACGTCTGGCCCGGGTACGGCAGGCGCTCCGCGCACCGGTATGGCCGGCTCCTCGGCGGAAGCCACTTCACGGTCGTGCGCTGACGCGCCGGCCGAGCTACCAGCCCTGCTGCCAAGCGACGACGAGCAGAACCAGCGCGACGATGCCTGCGATGGCAACGACGACGATGTTCGTGACGATCGCAGCGGGTAGCCAGCGCGGCGAGGTTCGCGGCTCCTCGTCCGGCTCGAGCGCCTGGCCATACGGCCGGTGCCATCTCATGGCCGCGGCGAGCGTGTTGGTGATGAACTGGTTGAGGCTCACCTCCTCGCGCTCGGCCGCCTCCGCCAGCTCGGCGTGGAGGGATTGTGGCATCCGCAGCAGCAGACGACCGCTGTGCCCGTCCTTTGGCCGTTCCTCCGAGGCCGTTCGGGTCGACTTCTCCACGCCCCGCTGCTCGACCGCCTGCGCCCCTGTCCGCGACTCCTCGGCTGGGGCAGGGGCACGCTGCCCCGAGGCGGCTCGCTCGAGCTCGCCCCGCAGCTTGGCGAGCGCCGCGTGAGTGCGCCGGGTCAGTTGACCCTCGGAGATGCCTAGCTGGTCCGCCGTCTGCTTGCGGCTCAGGTCCTTGACGAACCGCAAGTAGACGATCTTCTGCTCCGTCGAGTCGAGCGCCCGAAAGGCTCCCGCGAGCTGGAGGCGCTCCTCGCTCAGGTCGAGCGCCCCCTTCCCGTCGGTGGCGTCCGCTAGGCCGGCGTCCGAGTCGTCGAGGACCTGGGCTTGCTGCGCCGCCTCGATCCGGGCGAGGTCGTCGGGGGTCACGTCGAGGCTCGCTGCAAGCTCGGAGCTGGTCGGCATGCGTCCGAGGCGGGCGGTCAACTCCTCACGCTCCCGCGGTAGCCGGGCCGCCGTCTCCTGGAGGGACCGTGGGAGCTTCACTGGCACCGCGCGGTCGCGAATATGCCGCTTGATCTCGCCGACGATCGTCGGAACGGCGAACGCGGTGAACTCCTCCCCCCGCCGCCGGTCGTAGCGCTGGATCGCGTTCAGCAGCCCGATGGAGCCGGCCTGGACGAGGTCGTCGTGCTCGACGTCCCCTCGTGAGTAGCGATTCGCGAAGGTCTCCACCAGCGGGAGATAGAGCTGGATGAGGCGATCACGCGCCCTCGTGTCGCCGTCCTCGTGGAAGGCACGCAGAAGACGGCCGGTGGCCGTGTCTCGCTCGCTGCGTGCGTGCTGGGCCGTGGAACCCCCCAAGCGGCGTCGTGATACCAGCATCAAGTTAGCCGGTATCAGGCCGAATGCCGGGAGATTGCAACCGGCGGTGCGGCTTGGCGGGGTACTTCCGAGACGAGGATGTCCTCGTCACCGTCGATCCCCCGGAGCAAGCGGCAGACCACCGCCGCGGCCGCCGTCACGGCCGCGGCGCTCGCCACGCTCGCATTCGGCTGTGCCGCGGCCGCGGCGCACGCCCCCGGCCAGCGCGGCGCGGACGCCGGCATCCCGGGCTCGACGGCGGGGACCCCGACGAGCAGGGGCGGGGCGGTGCCGGCCGCCCGCGTTCTGAGCTCGCGCTCGGGTCATGCGACCCCGGGCGGCTCGGACGCCGTGCGCCGGCTTCAGCGCAACCTGCACAGGCTGGGCGAGCGCCCTGGCCCGATTGGGCGGATGCCGGCTGCCGGCGTTCTCAGGTGGGGCGCGGGCTATGCGACCCTGGGCGGCTCGAACGCGGTCCGCCGGCTTCAGCGCGACCTGCGCAGGATGGGCGAGCGCCCGGGCCCGATCGACGGTCTCTACGGCCCGCTCACCCAAGCGGCGGTCGTGCGCTTCCAGAGGGCGCGAGGCTTGACGGTCGACGGGGTAGTGGGCTTGCAGACCGAACGGTCTCTCGTGAGAGGGCTCGTGGCGCGGCTAGCGAGGGTCGACGCGCGGCAATCGAAGTCCCACGCCACCGTCCCCATCGAGCGCAGCGCCTTTCGGGCGTCGGACCACCCCGGTTCGCCGGCGACCGAAGCCAGCCCAGGCCCCGCGCCGACCGAGCGATCGTCCGGTGCGCTTTCGCCCGAGTGGGCAGCGTTGATCGCCGGGCTCGCGCTCGCGCTGCTGGTGACGGCTCTATGGGCTCTCTCTAGCAGGCGCCGGGAGGCCGATCCGGGGCGGCACGCGGAGGCACGCCTGAACGTCGGGCTCGCGTTCGCCTGCCTCCTCGCGGTCTTCGCCATCGGGGCGGCCGGGGGTGCCCTGTTCGCGAGCCAGGCCGTCCCCGGCGCACGCACCGAGGCGAAGGCGGACCCGCTCTTCAGTGGGTCGCGCGGAGCGCTGGCGGCGCGCCGTCTGTCCGAGCAAAGCCTTGCCAGACCGCGGCCACTGTTGCCTCGTGACCGCCTCGGACGGGAGGGAAGTACGCGGGTGCGTGATCTCCGGCCGCTGAAGCGGCTCGACGACCCCCAGCTTCGGTGAGCCCGTCCGCCGGACACCCGGTCGGGACCGCCGCTACGCCGGCGCCCATGGAGCGACCCGCGCCGCTCGTCGGCGTCGGCCAGGCGCTCAGACGCCTGCGCCCGGCGCTGTCGCTGCGGAGTCTCATGCGCCAGGCAACCGCGGCGCTGTGCGAGTGCGTCGGCTTCGAGCGGGCGGCTCTCTTCCGTCTGCACGGCCATGTCCTCGTCCCTCGCAGCGTCTACACGATCGAGGCGTCAGGGCGAGCCCAGCACCTGCTCACGCAGCTGGGCTCGGCGGCGCTCCAGCTGGGCCCCGGGCTGTACGAGTCGGAGGCGCTCCGTCGCCGCCTGCCCGTGCTGGTAAGGGACGCCAGCGGCGACCGCCGTGCGCTCGCCACGCTCCCGGGGAGCAACTCGTACGTGGCGGCCCCGCTCCTATGCCACGAGCGGGTGATTGGCCTGGTGCACGCCGATCGCGGCCTCAGCGGGCGGCAGGTGACCAAGTCCGATCGGGACACGCTCGCCGCCTTTGCCGAGGGCTTCGGCTACGCGCTCGAGCGCAACGTGCTCGCCGAGCGCCTGCGGGCGCAGTCAGAGCGGGTCCTCGCTCTGGCACGCTCCACCGAGGCCAGCGTGACCGACTTGAGCAGCACCGAGCTCGAGCCGGGCCGTGGCCAGAAAGCCGCCGCTTCGCCGGCGCAGGCACTGGGCGAGGTTCTCACTCGCCGGGAGCTCGAGGTCCTGGCCATGCTGGCCGACGGCGAGACCAACGCCAGCATCGCCGGGCGGCTGGTGGTCTCCGAAGGCACGGTCAAGACTCACGTCAAGCACATCCTGCGCAAGCTCGGCGTCCAGAACCGCGCCCAGGCCGTCTCTCATTACTACCGGGTCCGAGCCCCGGGCGCCGAGCGCTCGTTGACGGGTCACGCGTAGTGGCCCTCGAGCTCCTAGATGCCCCGTTCGGGGCATAAAGATCGCCCGTTCGTTCGATGCGACTTCCGGGGCGCAGGGCTAGCTTGCCCGGGGGTCGCCGCTCGGTGGAGCGGGGACTTCGCTGAGGCCGGGCCACGAAGGGGGGGACTTCGTTGCGAGGGAAGACCGCTACCGCGAGAACCACCTCGACAACTCGGCAGTTCGACCACCAGGCGCTCAGCAGCGGTAGCCAGGTGGCGGCGGGGCGGGAGGGGGAGCGGCCACTGGTGTCGGTGGTCGTGCCCACGAAGAATGAGCGCGAGAACGTCATTCGCCTGATCGATCGTCTGGAGGCGGCGCTCCCCACGGTGGGGATGGAGATCGTCTTCGTCGACGCCAGCACCGACGGGACTGCCGAGACGATCGAGGAGATGGGACCGAGGAGCGAGCGCGACGTCGTCCTCGTCCGTCAGTCAGCCGGGCGGCGAAACGGCGGCCTCGGCGCGGCGGTGGTCCAGGGACTGCGGGCGGCCAGGGCCCCCTGGGCGTGCGTGATGGACGCGGACCTTCAGCATCCCCCCGAGCTGATCCCCGAGCTGCTCGAGCAAGCCGACTCCCGCGAGATCGACGTAGTCGTGGCCAGCCGCTACTGCGACGGCGGGGACGCCCGGGGGCTCGGGT
>DASQXU010000342.1:0-6325 GCA_035639555.1 Thermoleophilaceae bacterium | reverse complement strand
AGGCCTCGCGATCGGACACTCCGTACGCCGACTCCGCGAAGCGCGGCAGCAGGTGCCCCTCCTCCACGTCGCGCTCCACCTCCTCCACCGGCCGCAGCAACGGGTCGCCGAGCCCGGCTGCGCCCTTCATCACCGACAGGTAGAGGTCCCCGTTCTGGAACGGATGGAGCATGGTGAAGTTGTCGAGCTTGTACTCGCGCCGCTCGCAGTCGATCCCCATGAGCTCGGGGTCCTCGAAGTCGCCGTCGCAGACCGGGTAGGCCTCGCCGCGCTCTGCCCGCTCGACGAGGTCGGGTCGCATCAGGTTGTGCACGTAGGCGCACGAGCCGGGGTAGCCGCCGAACAGTCCGGGCGCGTAGAACGCCCGAGTCGTGCCCAGGTTCTGGAGCTCCCAGAACGGGGTGTTCCAGACCATCAGCAGCGACTCGAAGCTGGACCCGCCGCGGTGGCGCCCGGGCCCGGCGGTCGAGGCCTTGATCCGCCGCGACAGGTAGATCATGGGGGAGATCAGCTCCCACATCTCCACGTCGCCGGTGTCGCCCTCGGGGTTGAACATGGCGGCGCAGGTGTCGGTGCCGTCGAGAACGTACTTGGCGCCCATCCCCTGGGCCGCGACCTCGAAGTTCATGATCGCGCTCGACTGGCCGTACTGGTCGATGCCGCCGCCCTGGATCACGTTGCCCGAGCACGAGTAGGCGCCGATCACCTCCTCGATGAACCCGCGGGCCTGGAGGGCGCGCGAGAGGGTGCGCGGATAGCCGGTGAACGCGGGCTGGAGGAACGCCCAGCTGATCGCGGTGGAGCCCTCGGCGTCGCCGAGGTTGGCGATCGTCCCCTCCGGGAAGTTGGTCTCGATGGCGAGGTAGGCGCCGTCGTTGACCTTGTCGTTGCACATCAGGGTTTGGGTGAACTGAACCCAGATCGCGCCCTGCATGGCCGACGGCGTGCAGTTCATCGAGTGGTAGCCCCAGGACGACGAGCCGTCGAAGTCGAGCTCGTACACCCCGTCGCCGCCGATCCGCACCTCGAACGGCGAGTGCATCATGAAGTCGCGCCGGGCGCGCGAGGGAAGCTGCTCCTTGTCGGCGAAGGTGACGTCGAAGAAGGCGGGCGAGCGGTAGCGCCCGGGCACGGTCATCTCCCGGATGCGCGACTTGAACGAGCGCCGCCCCTCCTCGATCACCTCGCGGCTGAAGCGCTTGAAGCGATCGATCCCCTCCTCGAGGATGACCCGCTCCACCGCCTCGCGGATCATGTGGCAGCCGGCCAGCCGGGTGCGCTCGTCGAGGAGGTAGTACATCGGGGCGCGGGTCATCAGCTCGCAGCGCTTGAGGTGCCACCTCGCGAGCTCGTCGCCCTCGCCGATCTTCATGCACGGGAGGTCGATCCCGTCCTCGAGCCGATTGGTCGGCCCGACCGGCACCCCGCCGGCGGTGCTCGCGCCGATGTCGAGCACGTGGGTGACGCCCCCCGCCCAGGCCACGAGCTCGTGCTCCCAGAAGATCGGCACGAAGGTCTGGACGTCGGCGTTGTGGACGTCGCCGATCACCGGGTTGTTGTTGGCGAAGATGTCGCCCGGGCGGATCCCCGGGTTGTCCTCGTAGTCCGAGCGGACCATGTACTTGATCGCGTCGGACATCGTGTGGACGTGGACGATGATCCCGGTCGAGAGGGCGATCGAGTCGCCCTCGGGCGTGTAGAGGGCGAAGCAGAGCTCGCCGAGCTCGCGCACGATCGGCGAGGCCGAGATGTTGAGCGCGGTCTCCCGCGCCGAGACCAGCCCGCCGCGGATCCGCGAGAAGAGCTTCTCGTAGCCGATCGGGTCCGAGCGCTGGAGCTCGAGCTCGACCCCGCCGTAGCGCCCCGTCTCGGCGAACAACCGCTCGGACACATCGAGCATCTCCCGCAGCGTGCGCCCTTCCCAGCCGATCGGCCGCCGCTCGCGCGGCTCGAGCTCCCGCGTCGCGTCGACGATGGCCATCAGGCGGCGCTCCGCGCCCGGGCGGCGCCGGCGCGCCGCGCGTTGCGCTCGATCGCGTCCACGACCCGCGGCCACACCTCCCGTGGCAGGTCGTGGCCCATGCCGTCGATCACGATCAGCTCGGCGCCGGGGATCGCCCGGGCGGTTGCCTCCCCGGCCGGGAGGCGGACGAGCGGGTCGTCGCGGCCGTGGATCACGACCGTGGGCACCCGCACCGAGGCGAGCGCCGGGGTGCGGTCGGCCGACGCCATGACCGCCAGCAGCTGCCGCGCGACCCCCGCCGGGTAGTGGCAGCGGTCGAAGGATGCTCGGCGAGGCGGCGGACGCGCTGCTCGTCGAAGCGAAAGCCGGGCGAGCCGATTGCCCGCCATAGCGCCAGCCACTGGCGGACGTAGCTCTCCCGATCCTCCGGTGGCCGGCGTAGGAGCGCCGCGTAGATACGCAGGCGGGGCCGGTTGTAGCGGCGCTCGCCGGTCGTGGACATGATCGAGCACAACGAGAGCACCCGCTCCGGGTGCTCGATCGCGAGCGCCTGGGCGATCATCCCTCCCATCGAGGCGCCGACCACGTGCGCCGCGCCCACCCCGAGGTGGTCGAGCAATCCCGCGGAATCGGCGGCCATGTCGCTCAGCAGGTAGGAGGCCCGCGGCTTGGCCCCGAGCGCCGCGGGGATCACGTTGGGCTTCGGGCCGCCCCGGATCTTGGTCGAGTGGCCGATGTCGCGGTTGTCGAAGCGCACGACGTGGAAGCCCCGCTCGGCGAGCATGCCGCAGAACTCGGGATCCCAGCCGACCATCTGCACGGCCAGCCCCATGATCAGGAGCAGGGTCGGGCCGGCCGGGTCGCCGTAGGTCTCGTACGCGAGCTCGATGCCGTTGGCGTGGGCGATCTGCTCGCTCACCGCGCCGCCTCGAGGTGGAAGATCTGATGCCGGTCGAGGGCGGCCCGGGTGCCCGGCGGCACGACGAAGGTGGTCGCCGGCGATTCGAGCACGGCCGGTCCCTCGACGTCCTGCCGCGCGCCGACCGCCTCGAGCTCGTAGATGTCCGCCTCCACTAATCCGTCCCCGAACCACATGGGGCGCGCCGACTTCGGCTCAGGCGCGCCCCCTCGCTCGGCGAGCTCGGGGAGAGCCGGCTTCTCGACCTCGACCGACCCGGTGACGATGGCCTGGGTGACCAGGTAGCCGAGCTCGGGCGAGCGCGCCGATCGAGCGTAGACCTTCGCATAGGCGTCCTCGAACCCCGCGATCAGGTCGTCGAGATCCGAGTCGTCCTCGAGCTCGAGGCGCGGCGAGACGATCTCGATGTCGTTCAGCTGGCCGTAGTACTGCATGCGCACCGAGTGGCCGAAGGAGATCGCCTCGCGCCCGATCCCCGACTTCGAGAACTCCTCCTCCACCCGCTCCTGGAGGCCGAGCCAGGCCCCGGTGATCATCAGCGCCACGCCGGCCTTCTCGTCGGGGCCGAACTCGGGGGCGATCGGCATGTCGATCGTCTGGTCGTAGCGGTACTCGAAGTCGGCGCAGGCGCAGCCGAAGGCCGAGAAGCCGGCCGCCCACGCCGGCACCAGCACGTCGCGATAGGCCACGCCGGTGGTGTAGCCGGCCACGTGCAGCGGCCCTCCCCCGCCGTAGCAGAGCAGGGCGTAGTCGGCGGGCGAGTAGCCCTTGCCGAGGATCCGCCCGACCGCCTCGTTCTTCAGCGTCTCCTCGAACAGCTCGATCACCCCGGCGGCCGCCTCCTCGACGCTGAGCCCGAGCGGGCGCGCGAGCTGGCGCTCGACCTCTCCCCGGGCCCGCTCGGCGTCGAGCTGCACCGCTCCGCCCAGGAAGTAGTCCGGGTTGACGCGCCCGAGGACCACGTCGAGGTCGGTGATCGAGATCGTCTCGAGCCCGCCCTCCGGCCACGAGACCCCGATGTTCGACCCGGCCGAGTCGGGGCCGAGCTCGGGCCGGTTCGAGTTCGGGTTCACCCGGACGAACGAGCCGGTCCCCGCCCCGATCGAGTCGATCCGGACGAGCGGGATGTTCAGGACGAAGCGCGCGATGTCCGGGGTGGGGGTGATCTCGAAGCGCCCGTCGGTGATCAGCGCGATGTCGAAGCTCGTCCCGCCGATGTCGGTGCACAGCACGTTTCGCAGCCCCATTCGCTCGGCCAGCGCCTGGCCGCCGACCACCCCGCCGATCGGCCCGGACACCAGGGTGCGGGCGAGCTCGCGGGCCTCGATCGAGATCGTCCCGCCGTGGGCGGCCATCACCCGGAGCTCGAACCGGGCCCCGTGCTCCTTGGTGGCCGCACGGACCCGCTTGAGCATTCCCCGCGACGGTTCGGCGGCGTACGCCTCGACCAGTGTGGAGTTCAGGCGCGGGAGGTCGCGGCGCATGGGGTAGAGCTCCGACGAGAGGTAGACCGGTACCTCGCCGTCGAGCCGGCGACTCGCCTTCTCCTGCTCGATCAGCTCGGCGATGCGCAGCTCGTGCTCGGCGTTGCGGTAGGAGCAGAGCAGCGACACCACGATGCCCTCGACGCCCTCCTCGAGCAGCTCGGCGACCGTCTGGCGGACGTCCTCCTCGCGCAGTGGGAGCACTTCCTCGCCCTGGACGTCGATCCGCCCGCGCACTCCCTTCACCCGGCTCCGCGGCACGATCGGCGGGTTGTGGTAGTGGGTCGCCACGTGCAGGCGGTCGGCGTAGGAGTAGCCGAGGTAGGTCTGGATCCCCCGCTCGATCCGCAGGTAGTCCTCCTGGCCGGCGGTCACGATCGCCCCGATCCTGCGACCGGTGCGGGAGAGCAGCCGGTTGAGCATGGCCGTGCCGCTGTAGATCCCGGACACGATCGCCGGGAAGGCCTCGCGTGGCTCGCTGGACCACTGGGCGAGCGCGTCGCGAGACGATTCCATGAAGCCGACCGACTCGTCCTCGGGCGTGGTCTGCGCCTTGCCCACCACGAACCCGCCGCGCTGGTCGACGATGAATGTGTCGGTCATCGTGCCGCCGGCGTCGATGGCGAGCACGCGCGGCCGTCTTCGCTCTCGCTCTGACACTCGTCGGCTCCGGATCGAACGCTATCCCATGCCGGAAGGAGACCTCGGCGGCCACATGGTGCTGCAATGCGAGGCCGTGCTTCGCCCGAGGCGTCGACTCTGCGCGCCGCTGGCCCTGGTGCTCGTGGCGCTCGCGGCGGCGATCGCCGCCTCGCCGGCCGCGGGGGCGACCGGCCGCACCGGGCGCTACCTGGTGGTCTTCAAGCGGGCGTCCGCCGCGCGGGCGGCGGCCGCTGGCCCGCGCCTCGTCGGGAGGCTCGGCCTGAGCCCGGCCGGCCGCGGGGTGCCGGCGCTCGGTGTGCTCACCGTGCGCGGACCGCACTCGGCTCTGCGCGCGCTCGAGCGCGACCCGCGCGTCGCGAGCGTGTCCCCCGAGTACCGGCGGCAGCTTCGCCGCGCCCCGAACGACCCGGCGCTCACCACCCCCGAGACCGCCTTCGGCGGCCTGCCCGGCGGCGGCCCGATCCAGTGGTATCTGCTCCGAGAGGGCTTCCCGGCCGCGTGGAGCGTCACGACCGGCGCGGGCGCGATGGTCGGCGTCATCGACACCGGGCTCGACGGCGGCCATCCCGAGCTGGCGGGCAAGGTCGCCTCGGCCGCCGAGCTGGGCAGCTCGACCGGCGCCCTCCACGACGCCGACGGGCACGGGACCCACGTCAGCGGCCTCGCCTGCGCCGCCACGAACGACGGCGTCGGCACGGCCGGCGCGGGGTGGGGCTGCCGTCTGGTCGTCGTCAAGGCGCCCCAGCTGCGCGACGCAGACGTGATCGACGGCATCGTGCTGGCCGTCGACCACGGCGCCCAGGCGATCAACATGAGCTTCGGCGGCGGACCCCCTAGCGCGGCGATCGACGCCGCGATCGACTACGCGGTGAGCCACAAGGTGGTCCTCGTGGCCGCCGCCTCGGACTTCCCGGACACCGACCAGGGCTCGCCGGCCAACCAGCTCGAGCCGAACGACGCTCCGACCATCTCGGCGGGGCGCGGCCTCGTCGTGACCGGGGCCGAGGTGGGCGGCCGGCGGGCCGACACCGGCTTCGGCCCGCAGATCTCTCTGGCCGCCTACGGCTTCGCCGGGGCGAGCGGCCCGCCCGGGATCATCTCGACCTACCCGCACAACCCGACCCCGCGCGAGACCGGCAGCGCCGCGTGCGGCTGCCGCCGCAGCCTCTTCGGCGACGACGGCTACGCCTACCTCGAGGAAACCTCGATGGCCGCCCCCCAGGTCGCCGCCCTCGCCGCCCTGGTCGGGGCACTGAATCCGGCGTTGACCGCCGGCGAGAAGATGCGGGTCATAAA
>DASQXU010000341.1:0-2438 GCA_035639555.1 Thermoleophilaceae bacterium | reverse complement strand
TCGCGGTCCGGGTGTCGAGCCCCCCGCTCAAGCCTCGCTGAGCCCGATTCGTGCGTGGAGGCGACGCAACGGCCTCGGCGCCCACCAGTTCCACTTGCCGAGGAGCTCCATGAGCGAAGGGACGAGCAGCGCCCGGATGATGCTCGCGTCGATCAGGACCGCGAGCGCGGTGCCAAGCCCCAGTTCCTTTATGAAGATGACCTCCGAGGTCACGAACGCGCCGATCGCGACCGAGAACAGGAGGGCGGCCGCGGTCACGATCCGTCCCGTGCGCTCGAGGCCGATCGCCACCGCCTCCGAGTCGTCGGCGCCGCCGTCGCGGGCCTCCTTGATCCGCGACAGGAGGAAGACGCCGTAGTCGGTCGAGAGGCCGAAGGCGACCGCGAAGAGGAGCAGGGGCTGGGTGCTCTCCAGCGCCCCCTGGCTCGTGTACCCGAGCAGGCCTTCGAGGCGACCGTCCTGGAAGATCAGCACCAGGATCCCGAACACGGCGCTCAGGGACAGCAGGTTCATCATCAGCGCTTTGACCGGGAGGACAACCGAGCCGGTGAACAGGAACAGGACCACGAAGGTGACCACGGCGACGATCGCGACGGCCGCCGGAATGTGGCTCGCCAGGCTCGACTGAAGGTCCATGAAGTGGGCGGTGAAGCCGCTCACCTGGAGGTCGGTGGATCCGGTGGGCAGGTTTCGGATCGCGGACACCACGTCCTTGCTCCGATCGCTGAGCGGGTCGTACTTCGAGATCACGTCGATCTCGGCGACCCCATCGGCCAAGCGCTGGGGCGGGTTGACCGCGGCGACGCCGGGGGCGCGCTTCACCTCGGCGCTCAGCGTCGCGAGCTGGGCGCGGTTGGCACCCTGGGTCACGAGCTTGATCGGCGAGTCGCGATGGGGCGGGAACTCGGTCTTCAGCGCGGTATCGACCTGGCGCGCGCTCGCCGAGGTGGGCAGCACCGTGGCATCGGCGCGGGTGAAGTTGATCCCGGAGAAGGGGATGCCGAGGGCGATCAGCAACGTGGCGCTGGCGACTGCGATCGGCGCGGGCCTGCGCATCACGACTCGCGAGAGCCGGTACCAGAACCCGGACTCGGCCGGCCGGGCGTCGCGCTCGGCGCGTCGCTGGAGGAAGGCCGGGGCGAGCGCGTTGACCCTGGTCCCGAGCGCGGCGAGGATCGCCGGCAGCACGACAAGCGCCAGGCCGGCGGCGATCAGCGCCACCAGCGCGCCGGCGATGCCCATCGAGTAGAGGAAGCGCTGGGGGAAGATCAGCAGCGAAGCGAGAGCCGCAGCGACGGTCAGCGAGGAGAAGAGGATCGTGCGGCCCGACGTCGCCATGGTGCGGCGCATCGCCTCGAGGCCCGGCCCGCTGCGGGCGATCTCCTCGCGATAGCGCGAGACCATGAACAGGCTGTAGTCGATCGCGAGCCCCAGCCCGAGCCCTGTGACCAGGTTGAGCGCGAAGATCGACATCGACGTGAACTCGCTCGCCACCCGAAGCATCAGGAACGTGGCGACGATCGCGAGGCCGCCGATCAGCGGCGGGAGCAGCGCGGCGACGAGACTGCGGAAGAAGAGCAGCGACAGAAGGAAGAGGAGCGGGAACGCGAGCAGCTCGGCACGCTGGAGATCGGACTCGACCTTCTTGTTGACCTGCTCGTTGGCCAAATCCGGCCCTCCAAGGGTCACCCCGGGGGCCCCGTCGAGGCGATCGGCGATCCGCTTGGCCGCATCGGAGCGCGCCTTGTCGCCACTGGGCTTCAGGGCGACGGCCAGGTAGGTCGAGCGCCCATCCCTGGAGACGAACGCGCGCGAGCCGGTGTTGTAGTAGTCGGAGATCCGGCCGACCGCCGGGTCCTCGGAGATCCGCGCTGCGAGCGCATCCAGGCGGTGCTTGGTCCCTGCCGAGGACACAGGCGCGTTGCGGACCAAGGCAATCACGCCGAGGTCCTGGAAGCCGGCGTCGTGGAGCCGCTTGTCGGCCTGGACGCTCTCCGTGGCCGGATCGTCCGCGCCGTAGGGCTGGAGCCGGCTGGCGACGCCGGCACCGACCGCCCCCGCGACCACCGCCCCGATGAGCGCGGCGACGATCACGGTGCGCGAGCGCCGGGTCGCGAGGTTGGCGAGGGCGGTCAACATCATGCGATCCTCCTGTCCGTTTGCGCCTCGTCGGCGAGGGCGCCGGCCGTTCGCTCGCACCACTCAGCGATCCACTCGTTGAGCTCGATTCCGTAGCGCAAGACGAGGTAGGCGAAGCCCTCGGGCTTGCCCGTGACCTCGATCTGCCTGAGGTGCTCGACGATCCGCTCGTGGTGGCGGCGCTTCGACGCGAGCGTGCCGAGAGCGGAATCTCCACCAGCGGCGTGCGCGAAGAAGAGCTTGAGGAGCCCCTCATCCCGGACCTCGAAGACCTCGGGATCGGCCTGCAGCCAGTCCCG
>DASQXU010000340.1:0-3848 GCA_035639555.1 Thermoleophilaceae bacterium | reverse complement strand
TCCCTACGATCCGGGCGATCAGTGACCGGCGCGGCGGCCTCGCGACCGTCCGGAACGATCGCCGCTGGCACAGAGGTAGCGTTCAACTGGACTCGGCGCGCACGGTAGAGCGGGCCCTCCCAGATGCGCAGCTCACTGTGCTGAGCTGCTTCCCGTCGATCACGCATCGCGCTCCCGGGCCGCGCACAGCCGGGAGCCCGGGCGGTAGAGCACGCCGTCGAGGGCCGCGAGTGCCGGCTGGCTGGGGTCGCTTCGCGCCGAGCACCCGGCGCACCCGCCCCGGCGAGAACCGGATCTCAAGTCGTCGCTGCGACCTCGTTCCGAAGGCGGGCCGAGGCATGCCTGCAATCCTCTGCCTCGCCGCGGCGCCCGCGCGTGATTCGCGAGCAGCAGGCGGCGATCCGCGAGCGCGCCGAGATGCTGCACCGCCTATCCACCTTCCTGGCCGACGCCTCGCTCGCGCTCGACGCCCCCGGGTCGCTCAAGGAGATCCTTGCAACTCGTCGCCGAGCACGCCCGCGAGCTTGTCGCCGCCGAACGCTGCCGCGCGGAGATCGGGCTCCCTGACGGCACCACGATCGACGCCCACGCAGAGGCCGCACCGGGAACCGAACCGGTCTCCGTGGCGCCCGCGGACGTGGCGGCGCTCTACGCCGCCGTTGCGCCCGGCCGCCGGTCGCTGCGGATGAGCTCGGCCGAGCTCGCCGCGGAGCCGGCGCGCCGCACGCTCGCGGGAGCGGGAGACCCGGTGCCCTCGATGCGCAGCTGGCTCGTGGCGTCGCTCTGCGCTCCCGACGGCAAGGAAGTCGGGCTGATCCAGGCGTTCGACAAGCGCGAGGGCGAGTTCACCCACCTCGATGAGGAGGTGCTGGTAGAGCTTGCCCAGATGGCGGCGGCGGCCGTAGAGCGAGCGCAGCGCTACCCGCACCGGCCGCGTTCGTACCCGCTTCTCGCATCGAAGCCGGCGCGTAAGGTCAGCGCCAGTCGGCCTCGATCACGCCCGGCGCCTCAGAGTGTCACGAGAGTTCTGCTCTGACGCGGGACGAATACTCTCGGCGCCGGCCGCAACGAACGTCGCTTTATGCGAAGCGAAACCCTGATCGCGCTTGGCCAGGCTTCGAGTCGTCGTCGAGAGCGGCGAATCAAGACTCACCGCTGGTCGCCTGACGCAAGGAGTTGCCGGCATCTGAGGAACGCTTGGTCGGTTCCCGCGAGCGGAGCACCGCCTAGCTCTTGGCGACGCCGCTATGACTCCTCGAAAGGGCCATTTGAGGCTGGCACGGTTGCACGGCCGGTTTCCGCCTGCGCGTCCCGGGCAGGGATTTCGTAGCGTCCGGCGGGGCGGTGCGCCGACCCGGGTGGCTGAGGGCTCCGGCCGAGATTCGGCCCGAGCGAGGAGGTGGGGTACGTGGTTCACGCCAACAACGAGGGAGTCGACCAGAGCGCGCGGGATGACGAGCGCGGTGCGGCGGCCGCGCTCGGTGCGCCTGGACAACGTCGCCAGGATCCATCGAACGCTGCTGACGACGATCGACAATAATCCCGATATCGTCAAGCACCTGACGCAGCCGGTTGGCGAGGCGGCGGAAGAAGTCGGCGCGGGCGCCGGCCAGGCGGTCGGCGAGCTAGAAACGGGGGCGGGCTCGGCCGTCGAGGACGTCGGTCAAGCCGTCGACGATGTCGGCGAAAAGGCGCCTCCACAGCGAGCCAGCGAGGGTGAGCAGGCCCAGCAACCCACGGAGCGCGCGTCGGGGGGGCGTCGGCGCCGAAGGACGGCCGATTCTCCCGAGGGCCGGCCCGCGAAGGGCTCACGTACTTCGCGTGCTCCCCGATCTGGGGACGGCTGATGGCGCGCCGCAATCCACGCGAGGCGGACATCGAGATCGTCGCAAGTGCCGCCGCCGAGGAGCTGCGCTTTGATGCTCGGCCCGACGTGCGGGTTCGCTTTCCCGGGATAGGGAGGCGCGATTCTCGCCAGGTGACGAGGCGGGAGAACATCGACACCCCCGTCGAGCCGGGGAAGACATACCGCCGAGTGTTCGTCGCGACGCGTATTAGCAGTCGCCTGCTCGATGGGGACGCGCTCCCTGACGAGAATCCCGAGTCCGCGGCTTCTGGCCTCGTGTAGAGCGTGCCGCAGCGCACGCGCTAGTTCCTGGTCCGAACCTGGACGCGCCTCTGGGCGAGCACTCGTTCACCGCCGGGTGCGCGCCTGCTCCGGGGACCGGTCTAAGAGCGGGCAAGCGGGGACAAGGCCGACTTCGGCGATCGACTGCCGACGCACCGCTCGGCATCCGCGGTTGCGAGGACCGATCGGCGCCGCGGAAGCAGACCGGCCCGGGAGAACCTCCGCGCGGCGAGCTCGCCGACCGCGCCTTAGCCCAGGGCGACCTCACCATGGCCACCCAGGCAGCGAGCGGACGGCTTGAGGTGACCCCGGACGGCCGTGTCTCGACCAGCGTCGCCCTGAGGCAAGCGACTGGGGTGTCAAGCCCTACCGCGGCTGATGGGCGCGCCCGGGGTGACGTCGTGGTCCAGACTCCGTCGGCGCCGACTGAGCCGGAGCGCCGCCCCTGCGTGGGCGCCGCCCCGCCGCGGGCCCTCAGCCCGTCCGCTCGCGCTCGGCGTGGATCCGGACGATCGATTCGAGCAGCACGTTGTTGGGCACCCGCACCACCCCGTCCTCGGTTCCGAGCACGGTGGCGTCGGGCTCGATCGCCACGATCTGTCCCTTCAGGTCGCCGAGGCTGATCGTCTGTCCCACTTCGAACGCGTTCTCGACGAAGCGGCCGGCGTTCAGCGCCCGAGCCACCTCCCGACCTCCGAGCCCGAAGGCGAGCGCGAACGTGCCGGCGGCCGCGGCCAGCAGTATCGCCACGACGATCACGAGGATGCCGGCCGAGACGCCGATCTGCGCGGCGGCCATGATCGCGAAGATCGCCAGCGTCGCGAGTTGGGCGAACTGCCCGAGCGGCACCGGAAAGTCCATCTGATAGGTGAGCCGGTCGCCCCGCTCCCGGGCGAGGCCGGCGAGCACGATCCCGACGAGGACCAGCGCGAGTGCCGCGAGCAGCTTCGGCAGGAAGAGCACCGCTTCGTTGAGCGAGCGGCTGAGCAGGCCGAGCCCGAGCAGGGTGAAGGCGGCAAAGACGAAGACCACGCTGAGCGTGATCCGGACCGCGCTCCCGAGGGCGGCCGAGAGCGAGGGCCTCAGCCCGGCCTGCTCGAGCGCCTCGTTGATCCGCGAGCGCTCCGCCAGGTCGTCGAGGCCGACGGCGGCGAGCCCGCGCCGCGTGATCGCGCCGAGCAGCCGGGCCAGCAGCAGCCCGCCCACGAGCAGGGCGATCGCGCCGCCGAGCTGAGGCAGGAAGTCGCCGAGCGCCTCACCGGCGCGCTCGAGAATCGACGTGGCGGCCGGCCCGGTCACGCCCGCCCCCGGCCGGCGAACCGGAGCCGCGCGGCGTGGCCGGCGGCGGCGGCGAGGCCCCCGGCGGCCGAGAGGTAGGGACGAACCGCGCGCTGCCAGCGGGCGCTTCGGACGACGCTCGCGGCGAGCCCACGGCTCGGCTCGAGCCGAGCGTCGCGCAGCTGCCCGAGGTGGGCGAGGAGGCGCAGCTCGCCCGCGCTCACTCGATCACTTGCCTCGTCGCTCATTCCGGGAGCCCCCAGTCGTAGGTGTTCCGGCGCAGGATGTCGATCAGCTCTCGGCGGCCGCGGTGGAGCCGCCCCTTGACGCTCCCGATCGGGCTGCCCGTGACCTCGGCGATCTCCTCGTAGCTGAGCCCCTCGATGTCCCGGAGCACTACCACGATGCGGTGGGAGGATCCCAGCTGGCGCACCTTGAGCTC
>DASQXU010000339.1:0-7347 GCA_035639555.1 Thermoleophilaceae bacterium | reverse complement strand
CTCGCGGTCGAAGCCGAGGCCGATCTGCAGCCCGATCAGCGCGAAGCCCGATTCGCGGACGAGCGGCGGCACCTGGGCACCGCCTGTCAGGCCCGCGAGCGAAAGCGCCGCCGTGAGGATCAGCGGGCCGAGTAGCGCCGGGGCGGGCAGCCGCAGCCGCGGTCCAATGAGGGCGCCGGCGATCGCCGCGCCGCCGGTCAGCGCCCAGCCACCGGGGGTGCCGAGCAGCGCTTCGCCACCCCCACCGCCCCCGTGCGAATGGATGCCGAAGGGCGATCGGAACGAGCAGCGGCGTGAGCAGCGTGACCACCAGCACCCGGAGGTACTGCATGAATGCGACGAGCCGGTCGTCGCCGCCCAGCTCGTCGGCCATCGCGACGATCCCGGCTGCCCCGCCGGCGACCATCCCGAGCGACGCGGTGGGGCGGTCGAGCTGCGTGACTCGGCCGAGCAGGAGCCCGACCCCGATGGTCACGGCCAACGTCGCGACGCTCACCAGGACCACCGGGACCCAGCGCGTGCCCAGGCCGGTGAGCGTCGAGGAGTGCAGGAAGGTGCCGATCGCCACGCCGGTCACCGCCTGCCCCGCCCGGAAGCCGATCGCAGGCAGCGCCAGGCGTCCCGGGGCGGCGAGCGCGTACCCGAGCCCGGCGAGCATCGCCGCGAACAGGTAGCCGGACGGCAGGCCGGCCCGGCCGGCGAGCCAGCCGCCCCCGACCGTCGCCGCGGCGACCAGCGCCCAGTCGGCGAGCCTGCGCCGGTTCCCTGGACCTCCCCCGTCGCCATCTCCGGGCCGAGATGTCGCTTGCCGCTGCCCGCTCACCCGGCGGCTCGTGCGGTCGAGGGCTCAGACCAGCTCGAGGAAGACCATCTCGGTGGAGTCCGACTTCCTCGGACCGAGCTTCAGGATGCGCGTGTACCCGCCTTCGCGGTCCGTGTAGCGAGGGGCGATCTCCTCGAACAGCTTGTAGACCACGAACTTGTCCTGGCCGAGCCGGGCCATGGCCTGCTGGCGCGCGTGGTGGTCGCCCCGCTTCGCCAGCGTGATCAGCCGCTCGATCTCCGGCCTGACCGCCTTGGCCTTGGCCTCCGAGGTCTGGATCCGCTCGTGGTCGATGACCTCGCGGCAGAGGTTCATGTACAGCGCCTTGCGGTGGGAGGCGCTGCGGCTGAGCTTGCCCCTTTGACGGCGGTGGCGCATCGGGCTACCCGTTGCGCAGCGAGAGCCCGCGCGCCTCGAGCGTCTCCTTGACCTCCTCGATCGACTTGCGGCCGAAGTTGGGGATCGCGTTGAGCTCGGACTCGCTCTTCTGGATCAGGTCGCCCACTGTCTGGATGCCGGCGCGCTTCAGGCAGTTGTAGGAGCGCACTCCAAGCTCGAGCTCCTCGATCAAAATGTCGTCCATCCCACCGGGGGCGGCGCCGGCCCGGCCGCCGTCCGCGCCGATCGCCGGCTCACCGACGAGCCCGGCGCCGGACTCGCGCAGCGCGTCGACCCGGTCCGCGTCGCTGAAGATCGCCAGGTACTTGATGAGGATCTCCGCGGCCTCGCGCAGGGCGTTCTGCGGGTCGACCGAGCCGTCGGTCTCGATGTCGAGGGTGAGCTTGTCGTAGTCGGTCTTCTGGCCGACACGGGCGGCGTCCACCGAGTAGGCCACTCGCTTGACCGGGGAGAAGATCGAGTCGATCGGGATGACCCCGATCGGCTGCTCGGGCGACTTGTTCTCCTCCGCGGGCGAGTAGCCGCGGCCGTGCCCGATCGTGAGGTACATCTCGAGCTTGGTCCGCTTCTCCAGGGTCGCGATGTGCACGTCGGGGTTCAGCACCTCGACCCCGGAGGGGAGGTCGATGTCACGCGCCGTGACCTCGCCCGGGCCGGTGACCACGAGCGGGGCCTCGACCTCGTCCGCCTCGGTGTGCATGCGGCAGACGACCTCCTTGAGGTTCAGGACGATGTCGGTGACGTCCTCCTTGACGCCGGGGATCGTGGAGAACTCGTGGGCGACGCCCTCGATCCGCACGCTCGTGACCGCGGCGCCGGCCAGGGAGGAGAGCAGCACTCGACGGAGCGAGTTGCCGAACGTGTAGCCGAAGCCGCGGTCGAGCGGCTCGATCGTGAACGTGCCGCGGTTGTTCTCGACGCTCTCGGCCGAGATTTGGGGTGTCTGGAACTCGATCATGTGCTTCCTTCGCTTCGGGGCCGCGCTCCGCCCGACGCCGGGCGGGGCGGGTCAATGACTTACTTCGAGTAGAGCTCGACGATCAGCTGCTCCTGAACCGGAGTGGCGATCTCCTGCCGCTCCGGGAGGCGCAGCACCTTCGCGGTGAGCCCGTCGTGATCGGCTTGCAGCCACGGGGGCACCGCGGAGGTGAGCTCGGTGGCGTCGCGGATCACCGCCTCGGCCGACGAGCCGTTCCTTAGCGAGATCACGTCGCCTCCGCGCAGCTGGTACGAGGGGATGTCCACACGCCTGCCGTTGATCAGCCAGTGCCCGTGCCGCACGAGCTGCCTGGCCTGCCGGCGCGAGCCCGCGAACCCGAGGCGCACCAGGACGTTGTCGAAGCGGGTCTCGAGCAATCGCAAGAGGTTGTCGCCGGTGACGCCGGGCTGCCCGCTCGCCTTGGCGTAGTAGTTGCGGAACTGCCGCTCGAGCACGCCGTAGTAGCGCCGGGCCTTCTGCTTCTCGCGCAGCTGGAGGCGGTACTCGGACTGCCGCGAGCGCCCGCGGCCGTGGTCGCCGGGCGGGTAGTTGCGCCGCTCGATCCCGCACTTGTCGGTCAGGCAGCGCTCGCCCTTGAGGAACAGCTTCTGACCTTCTCGCCGGCACTGCTTGCACTGCGCTCCGGTGTCCCTGGCCATGGCTAGGCGCTCACACCCTCCGCCGCTTGCGAGGACGCACGCCGTTGTGGGCCTGGGGGGTTACGTCGCGGATCGTGGTGACCTCGAGCCCGGCTGCCTGGAGGGAGCGGATCGCGGTCTCCCGTCCGGAGCCCGGCCCCTTGACGTAGACCTCGACCTTCTGGAGGCCGTGCTCCATGCCCTTCTTGGCCGCCGAGTCGGCGGTGACCTGAGCCGCGAACGGGGTGGACTTGCGCGACCCCTTGAAGCCCGCCCCGCCGGCGGACTCCCAGGCGATCACGTTTCCCTCCCGGTCGGTCAACGTCACGATCGTGTTGTTGAAGCTCGTCTTGATGTGGGCCTGCCCGAAGGCGATGTTCTTCCTCGGCTTGCGCCGGCCACGGGGCCGGCCGGGACGTTGCTGGGCCATCGGCGGGGGCTAGTGCTTCCTGATCTTCTTCTTGCCCGCGCCCGCGGCCGTGCCGGCCTTGGGCCCCTTCCGCGAGCGGGCATTCGTCTTCGTCCGCTGGCCGTTGACCGGCAGCCCCCGGCGGTGACGCAGCCCCCGGTAGGAGCCGATCTCCATCAGGCGCTTGACGTTCTGCGAACGGTCCCGGCGCAGGTCGCCCTCGACCATCAGCTCGTTGTCGATCACCTCGCGGAGCTTCAGGACCTCGTCGTCGGTCAGGTCACGTACGTAGGTGTCGGGGCCTACCCCGGCCTCGTCGAGCACCCGCTGGGCGGTGGAGCGACCGATGCCGTAGATGTAGGTCAGGCCGACCTCGACCCGCTTGTTGAGGGGGATGTTGATCCCGGCGATCCGCGCCATCCGGCTACCCCTGGCGCTGCTTGTGCCGCGGGTTCTGGCAGATCACGAGCACCGCGCCGTGGCGGCGGATGACCTTGCACTTCTCGCACATGGGCTTGACTGAGGTTCGGACCTTCATCGCTCCGCGATCTGGCGTATCTAGAGAACCGGCGCAGTGCCCAGGAGTCGGCAGAGCGCCGCACATCAAGACTAGCACCCTCCCCACCGGCCTCCGGCCGGCGATCCCCTAACGCCTAAGCGCCGGTTGGACGTCTCGCGTGTCCATCACAAGGGCCCTCGGGTAGCGCGCCTGGGGGCCTTTGTATTCCATGGAATACAGCTACTCGAAGCCCGCCGCCTAGCGGGCGCGGGCGGCCGCCGGCGCCGGCCTGCGCTCCCGTTCGTCCAGGTGCCAAGGGGTCAGGACACGCGGGCCGTTCTCGGTGATCGCGACCGTGTGCTCGAAGTGGGCGGCGAGCGAGTTGTCCTGCGAGTAGACCGCCCAGTTGTCCGACCCCATGCGCACCCCGGCGACGCCGGCGTTGACCATCGGCTCCACCGCCAGCACCATGCCCTCGGCCAACTCGGGGCCCGTGCCCGGCTCGCCGAAGTTCGGGATCTGCGGATCCTCGTGCATGTCGCGACCGATCCCGTGCCCGACCAGCGAGCGGATCACCGAGAACCCGTCGGCCTCCACCCGCCGCTCCACGGCGTGGGACACGTCGCCCAGGCGGTTGCCGAGCCGGCACTCGTCGACGGCTTCGAAGAGCGCTGCCCTGGTGCTCGAGAGCAGCCGCCGCGCGATCGGCGTGACCGGCCCGATCGGGACCGTAATCGCCGCATCGGCGACCCAGCCCCCGAGCACCACGCCGACGTCGAGCGAGAGGATGTCGCCGCGCTTCAGCCGGTATGCGCCCGGGATGCCGTGGACGACCATTGAGTTCGGGGAGGCGCATATGGAGCCCGGGAACCCTCGGTAGCCCTTGAACGCGGGCTCGCCCCCCTGGGAGCGGATGAAGCGCTCGGCGGCGGCGTCGAGCTCGGCGGTCGAGACGCCGGCGCGAGCCTTCCGCCGCAACAGCGCCAGGCAGCGGGCCAGCACGCGGCCCGCCGCTGCGATCCGCTCGACCTCCTCCGGAGTCTTGCGAATTATCAAAGCTCGGCCTCGAGCCTGAGGGTGGCGAGGGTGGCGCGGATGTGACCGTGGACGTCCTCGGGTGTGCGGCTTCCGTCGAACCGCCTGAGCACGCCGCGATCCTCGAGGTGGCTCAGCAGCGGCTCGGTCTGCTCGTGGTAGACGCTAAGCCGCCTCTTGACCGTCTCCGGCTTGTCGTCGTCGCGCTGGACCAACGGGGAGCCGTCCTCGTCGCAGACGCCCTCCTGCTCAGGGGGGTCGAACTCGACGTGGTAGACGTGCTGGTTCGCGGTGCAGATGCGGCGGCCGGTTAGCCGCCGCAGCACCTCGTGGTCGGGCACCTCGATCAGGAGGGCCGCGGTCAGCGTACGCCCGCGCGAAGCGAGCGCCTCATCGAGGATCCGGGCCTGGTTCTCGGTGCGGGGGAAGCCGTCGAGCAGGAAGCCGTCGGCCGCCTCCTCCGAGTCGAGCCGCTCCATGATGACCTCGGCGATCAGCTCGTCGGGCACGAGCTCGCCCTTGTCCATGTAGGACTTGGCCTCGCGCCCGAGCTCCGTCCCCTCGGTGACCGCGGTGCGGAGGATGTCGCCGGTCGCGTAGTACGGCAGGTCGAAGTCCTCGACGAGGCGCTCCGCCTGCGTCCCCTTCCCCGCGCCGGGGGGCCCAATCAGTACCAAGTTGAGCTCACTCATGGAAAGGCGCCAAGGCTACTGCCTTTCAAACTGCCAACACCGAGCAAGCGACTACGCCAACGCTCGAGCACGTGAAGCAGGCGCATGGAGTGGCGCGCGCGATCGTCCGCCGCCGAGGGGCTCTTTGAGCGAGCGACCGCGAGCGTACCCGAGGGCGGATGATCGCGCGCGCCCCGACCCAAAGAGGCCCTATTTCAGGAACCCCTCGTAGTTCCGCATCATGAGCTGCGCCTCGAGTTGCTTCATGGTGTCCAGGGCGACCCCGACCACGATCAAGATCGACGTCCCCCCGAAGAAGAAGTTGGCGCTCGTCTGATTGATGAGGATGGTGGGCAACGCGGCCACCGCCGCGAGGTAGAGCGAGCCCGGGAAGGTGAGGCGCGCGAGAATCCGGTCGAGGAACTCCGCCGTGGGCCGCCCGGGACGCACCCCGGGTATGAAGCCGCCGTACTTCTTCAGGTTGTCGGCCTGCTCCACCGGGTTGAAGGTGACCGCGGTGTAGAAGTAGGTGAAGAGGATGATGAGGACGGACTCGCCGACCGTGTACGCCCAGCCGCCCGGGTTGAAGAAGGTCGAGAAGTCCTTCGCCCAGTTCGCCTGCACGAGCTGACCCACCGTCGGCGGGAAGGCCATCAACGAGGCGGCGAAGATCACCGGGATGACGCCGGCCATGTTCACCCGCAGCGGCAGGTAAGTCGAGCCGCCGCCGGACATCCGCCGTCCGACGACCCGCTTGGCGTACTGCACCGGGATCCGCCGCTGCCCTTCCTGCATGAAGACGACCCCGGCGATCACCGCGAGCGCGAGGAAGGGCATCATCACCTTGAACACCTGGTCCGGGTTCTGCCACCACTTGGCGATCCCGTCGGGGATCCGGGCGGCGATCGAGGCGAAGATCATCAGCGAGATGCCGTTGCCGATCCCTCTCTGGGTGATCAGCTCGCCCAGCCACATAAGCAGCACCGTGCCGGCGGTCAGGGTCATGACGATCACGAGCACTCGCCCGATCGTGAACCCGTTGATGACGTCGGTGCCCGCGTTGCTCGAGAACGTCCGGAACAGGAAGACGTAACCGATCGACTGGGCGAAGGCCAGTCCGACGGTCAGGTAGCGGGTGTACTGGGTGATCTTCTCCTGCCCGACCTCGCCCTCCTTGCGCAGCTTGTCGAGCGAGGGCACGACCACGGTCAGCAGCTGCAGGATGATCGAGGCCGTGATGTAGGGCATGATCCCGAGCGCGAAGATCGCGAACCGCTGCAGCGAGCCACCCGAGAACAGGTTCAGGAAGCCGAGCACGTTCGAGCCGGTGAAGTTCTCGGAGATCTGCTTCACGGCGTCGGTGTTGATGCCGGGCGCGGGGATGTGGGCCCCCAGGCGGTAGAGGGCGAGCATGGCCGCGGTGAACATCAGCTTCTTCCGGAGCTCCGGCACCCGGAAGGCGTTGAAGAAGGTCTGGATCACTGGCCCTCGATCGACTGGCAGCTCCCGCCCGCGGCCTCGATCTTCTCGCGGGCGGTGCGCGAGAACGCGTGGGCGCGAACGGTCAGGGCCTTGGTCAGCTCACCCTGTCCGAGCACCTTGACCGGGATGCCCCTTCGCTTGGCGAGCCCCCTCGCCTTGAGCGACTCGGGGGTCACCTCCGCACCCGCCTCGAAGCGGGCCTCGAGCTGGCGCAGGTTCACCGGCTGGGTGCGGGTCCGGAACGGCTCCAACGGCATCGACTTCTTCATGTGCGGGCCGCGCAGCTTGCGCATCCGCATGTGGATCGGGTTCTGGCCGCCCTCGAAGCCCATCTTGCTCTTCGCCCCCGAGCGGGCGCCCGCGCCCTTTTGCCCGCGGCCCGTGGTCTTGCCGACGCCGGAGCCCTCGCCCC
>DASQXU010000338.1:0-2653 GCA_035639555.1 Thermoleophilaceae bacterium | reverse complement strand
GACCCGGCGGGCGATCTCGTCGCGTACCTCCCGCACCCGCTCGAGCGGCAGACCGCTCGGGTCGGGCAGCTCCCAATCCAGGTAGCGCTTGCCGGGGATGTACGGGCACTGGTCGCCGCACCCCATCGTGATGACGACGTCCGCCCACTCCGCCCGCTCCCGGGTGAGCGGCTTCGGCTTGCGGTGCTCGAGGTCGATGCCAAGCTCGCGCATCACCGTGACCACCTCCGGGTGGACGCGATCGGCGGGCTGGGTGCCGGCCGAGCCCGCGGCGTGACGGCCGCCAGCGCCGTCATCGAAGAGCGCCTGGCTCATCTGAGAGCGGCCGGCGTTATGGAGACACACGAAGAGGACGTTCATTGGCGGCAGACTACTCATTGATCTTCATCTCTTGAATTGATATATGTAGATCTATGGCGCTCGCCCTCGAGCTCACCGCCAAGCAGAAGCGGCCGGCCGGTGAACCCTGCTGCGAGCCCGTCGCCTACCCCGAGCTCGAGCACGAGCGGGCGGAACGCCTGGCGACGATCGCCAAGGCGCTCGGCGACCCGGTCCGCCTGCAGCTCGTCGACGTCTTGCGAAAGCACGCCGGCGAGATCTGCGTGTGCGAGCTCGTGCCTCTGTTCGACCTCTCTCAGCCCACTGTCTCGCACCACCTGAAGGTGCTTCGGGACGCCGGCATCGTGGGCTCGGAGCGCCGCGGGCTGTGGGCCTACTACTACGTGATCCCCGGACCCATGGAGGAGCTTTCGGCATGGCTGAGCTGAGCGACGTCCGCGAGAACGTCCGCGAGCGCTACGCGGCGGCGGCACGGAGGGCCGCCGGCGAGCGGGAAGGCTGCTGCGGCAATGAGGTCGGATGCAGCCCCGCCGATTCCACCGGGGTCTTCGGGGGAGCGCTCTACGAGGAGGGTGCCCGGGAGGAGGTTCCCGACACCGCGGTCGACGCCTCGCTTGGCTGCGGCGTGCCGACGGCGGTAGCCGACCTCCAGGAGGGGGAGACCGTTCTGGACCTGGGCTCCGGTGCGGGCGCCGACGCGTTGATCTCCGCGCGCCGTGTCGGGCCGAGCGGCCGGGTCATCGGGCTCGACATGACCAGCGAGATGCTCGAGCTCGCACGGGCCAACGCCCGCGAGGCCGGAGTCGACAACGTCGAGTTTCTCCAGGGCTACATCGAGGAGATGCCGCTCCCCGACGAGAGCGTCGATGTGGTGATCTCCAACTGCGTCATCAACCTCTCCGCCGACAAGCGCCGCGTCATGCGGGAGGCGGCGAGGGTGCTGCGGCCCGGCGGTCGGCTGGCCGTCACCGACGTGGTCGCCGACCCCGAGCTCGACGAACGGACCCGCGCCGACATCCGCCAGTGGACCGGCTGCATCGCCGGCGCCCTCACCCGGGCAGAGTTCGAGCGGGCGCTCGCCGAGGCCGGCTTCGAGGCCATCGAGGTCAGGGAGACCCATCGCGTCCACGAGCGCGCCGGCTCCGCCATCGTCCGGGCGCGCAAGCCGGCTTAGATTAGGAACTTCCCGTCGCGCTGGAGCTCGGCGCCGTCCACGGTGATCGACCCCCCCTGCCGGAGGTCGCACACCATGTCCCAGTGGATGGCCGACTGGTTCCTGCCGCCGCTCTCCGGATAGGCCATGCCGACCGCCATGTGCACGGTCCCGCCGATCTTCTCGTCGAGCAGGATCTCCTTGGTGCCGGTCGAGATTCCGTAGTTGGCGCCGATCCCGAGCTCGCCCAGGCGGCGCGCGCCGGGATCGGTGTCGAGCATCTCGATCAGGAAGGCCTCCCCCCGCTCGGCCGAGGCGTCCACCACCTTGCCGGCCTCGAAGCGCAGCCGGACGCCCGAGACCTCGCGGCCGCCGTAGGTCGCGGGGAACGAGAACGCGACCTCGCCCTCCGCCGAGTCCTCGACCGGGGCGGTGAAGAACTCGCCGTCCGGCATGTTCCGCTCGCCGACGCAGGGAATCCACGTCCGCCCGCCGACCCCGAGCCGCACGTCGGTGCCAGGCGCCCGCACGCGGACCTCCTCCTTGCCCTGGATCCACTCGGCCAGGCGCTTGATCTCGTCGGAACGGCGCCGCCAGGCGGTCACCGGGTCGCCGTCGGTGGCGAGGCAGGCGGCGTAGTAGAAGTCCTCGTACCGGGCCAGCGACATCCCGGCCTCGCTCGCGTAGGCCTGCGTCGGGAAGAGGGTCAGCGCCCAGCGGTAGCTCCCCTCCGCCGAGCGCCTCATCGTGGTGTCCATCAGCGGCTTGCGTGCCTTCTGCGCCCGTGCCTGCTTCTTCGGGTCGGCGCCGGAGAGCGCGCGGGCGTTGGCCTCGGCCATGATCGCGATGCGCACATCGGCGTTCTCGGCCGCCCACTCGGCCGTCGGGGGAACCCAGTCGAGCTGCTCGGGCGAGGCGAGCTCGTAGAACGCCGAGCTCGCCTCCTCGGTCGTGAGCTGCATGATCGGCAGCCCGCCCGCTCGCAGGACCTCCTCGTACACCGCCTGGACGAGCGGCTCCGCCGTGGTGCTCGACTGGATGACGCAGACGTCGCCCCGCTGCACCTCGGTCGAGTACCGGACGAGGATGCGGGCGAGCGCCTCGGCGCGCTGGTCCCTCACCGCGACGGCCCCCCGTTGCCTGCGGCGCGCGCTCGCTCGA
>DASQXU010000337.1:0-7257 GCA_035639555.1 Thermoleophilaceae bacterium | reverse complement strand
CGCGAGCACGCCGAGCGCCTCGGGATCCAGGCGTTCCCGCCGAAGGAGCTGCGCGGCCAGCCGCGCCGCCCGGTGGTGGCCGACGTCAGCGCCAGCCCGTCGGGCCTACAGGCGGCGCTCGCGAGCACCGCTCCGGACGGCGTCTGCACGAGCTCCGGGATGCTCCACCGCACGACCCGGATCCCCACCCTGGAGCTCTACTCGCGCAACGTCACGCTGAGCATCTCCCGGATCCACGCTCGAGCCCTGATCCCGCCCGTCCTCGATCTGATCGTCGAGGGGAAGCTTCGGCCGCAGGAGGTGACGACCACGGTCGCCCCCCTGGACGACGCTCCCGACGTGCTGAGGGAGCACTACCTCGGGGGCGGCACGAAGACGATCCTGACGGCATAGCCGCTCTCCCACCGGGCCCGATCGCTTGACAGCGGCCGCGGCCAGACGTAGCGTCGATGGTTGGGGAGGGAGGTCATTGGTCCGACTCGGACGCCGTGCTCGCCGTGCCGGTTGGCGGGTCAAGCTGGCATCTAGTTCGCTGGCCCTCGCGCTCGCCCCCGCCGGCTTCCTCGCCAGCCAGGCGTCCGCCGCGACACAGACCTTCACTCCGGTCGCCGACGCCTATGTCCGAAGCGACCAGCCGAGCTCGAACTTCGGCGCATCCACCGTCCTCCAGGTAGACAGCTCTCCGGTCCGCCGCAGCTACCTGCGCTTCGACCTCTCCGCGCTGCCGGTCGGATCGACGATCACCGGGGCCACGCTCAGGCTCTACGTCTCCTATGACTGCTCGGCGTCGTCTCCGGGGTGGGAGGTGCGCAGCCTCGCGAGCAGCTCCTGGCAGGAGGGCGCGATCACCTACGCGAGCGCGCCGACGAGCTTCAGCGGACCGCTCGGCAACCCGGGCGGCTGGAAGGCGTGCGGCTGGACGCAGGCCAACCTCCCCCCGGGGTCACTCCCGACCCGCGGGCTGAACTCGTACGTGGTCACGACACCGAGCTCGGCGCACAAGGAGCTCCACTCCCGGGAGAACGCGAACGACCCCCAGCTGGTCGTCACTTACACCTCGTCGCTCCCGAGCCTCTCGATCAGCGACGCTCGGGTCGTCGAAGGCAGCTCTGGAACCACGACCGCCGTCTTCACCGTCTCGCTCTCAGCGCCGAGTCCCAACCCGGTCACCGTCTCTTATGCGACGGCGGACGGCACCGCCACCTCCCCGGCCGACTACACGGCCTCGAGCGGATCCCTGACGTTCGCTCCGAACGAGACCTCCAAGACGATCGCCGTGCCCGTGGTGGGCGATGCGCTGGCAGAGCCGGACGAGACCTTCTCGGTGAACCTGTCGAACGCGAGCAACGCGACGATCGGCGATCCGCAGGGGATCGGGACAATCGCCAACGACGATGTGACCGGCTACCAGCCGTCCTTCCCGATCCGAGCCAACTTCTACTACCAGTGGTTCCCCGAGGGATGGACGCAGAACTCGATCTTCCCCTACACGAAGTACAGGCCCTCGCTCGGCTTCTACGACTCGGGCGATCCCGCGACGATCCGGGCCCACGTCAGATCGATGCTCTACGGAAGGTTCCAGGCGACGATCGCCTCCTGGTGGGGGCAAAACCAGAAGTCGGAGCAGACCCGCGTCCCGGCGCTGCTCGCGGCCGCGGCCGCGGTCGATCCGAACTTCCGCGTGACCCTCTACTACGAGAAGGAGGGCTCAGGCAACCCCACCGAGAGCCAGATCAGGGCGGACCTCGAGTACATCCGCAGCAGGTACGGCGGGAATCCGAGCTACCTCCGCGTCAATGGACGGCCGGTGCTCTTCGTCTACAACGCGGACGACACGACGTGCTCGGTCGTCGACCGCTGGAAGGCCGCGAACGACACCACCAACTTCTACCTGGTCATGAAGGTGTTCGCCGGCTGGGCGACCTGCCCCAGCCAGCCGGACGGCTGGCACCAGTACGGGCCCGCGTCGCCGTACCAGAAGCACATCCCACCGAGTCCGAGCATCTCGGGCTCGGTGAACATCTCGCCGGGGTTCTGGCACGCGGAGGACGCCGACCCGCCGGGAGGTGACCGCCCCTACCTGGCCCGGGACGTCACGAGGTGGAAGCAGAACATCCGCGACATGCTCGCGTCAGGAGCGCAGTGGCAACTCGTCACGAGCTTCAACGAGTGGGGCGAGGGCACCTCGGTGGAGAGCGCGGACCAGTGGTCGAGCGCCTCGGGGCAGGGCATCTACCTCGACGCCCTCCACAGCGATGGCCTCTAGACGAGCCCGCGAACCGCTCAGTCGCGGCCGACGCGCTCCCACACCAGCTCGGCGGTGCGCTCCACTCCCTGGAACGTCATCGGCTTGGTGCTGAGCTGCAGCAGATCCCCCTCGAGCTTCGCGAATCGCACCTGGGCGTTGCCGATCCAGTTCGGAAACGAGCAGACCTCGATGTGGTGGATCACGGTGTCCCGGTCGGGGAGCACCTCGAAGGGCCCGCAGTACGAGAGGTAGCTGCCGATCGCCTCCGCTCGCTCCTCGAGGGTGCCGCCGAAGGCGTCCGGGTCGTGGTACGGCGCCCGGTGCCGAGCCATGATCTCTACCGACATGTAGCCATCGTGGTTGTAGAAGATGTAGCCGACCGGCTTCTCGCCTAGGGGATCGACCGCAGAGCCGTCGCTCGCGACGTTCTTCCACGACCTCAAGCGCCACGTCCCGATCAGGTCCTCAGGGTTCAACGCAAGCCTCCTCTCGCAGATCGGGCATCGGCCGGCATTAAACCGGTATCCCGGGGACTCCGGGGGGCGCGCCCGGGTCACCCGCCGATGGTCGAAAGGCCGGTCTGGCGGCCCGCCGCCTTGCGCGACGCGCCGTCGTCTATGTTCGGCCGAGCATGGCGGAGGTGGAATTGACCGCTCCGACGGAGCGGCTCGAGGAGCGCCCGGTCGAGCGGGAGCAGCGGGTCACCCCGCTCGAGCTGTTTCTCGACCTCGTCTTCGTGTTCGCCATCACCCAGGTGACCGGCTACGTGTCCGCGGACCCGACCTGGTCTCGACTGGTCGAGGGCCTGGCCGTGCTGGCGGTGCTGTGGTGGGTCTGGTCCGCCTACGCGTGGCTCGGCAACACGGCGGCGTCCGACGAAGGGCCGATCCGGGTGGTGCTGCTGAGCGCATCGGCGGCGGTGCTCCTGGCCTCCCTCGCCGTTCCGCATGCCTTCGGGGCCGACGGCGTGGTCTTCGGGGTGGCGATCCTGGTGGTGCGCCTGCTGCATCTGTGGGCCTACACCGTCGTCGCCCGCTCGCGCGGCGACACCGAGCTCGGTCTGGTCGTGTTTCGCCTGGCGCAGTCGATCGTCCCCGCCTCGCTTTTGTTGGTCCTAGCCGGGGCGCTCGACGGCGCGACCCAGGCCGCGTGCTGGGCGCTGGCCCTGACCATCGACTACGGAGGCCTTGCGCTGCGCGGAACCACCGGCTGGCGCGTGCAGCCGGCCCACTTCGCCGAGCGCCACGGATTGATCATCATCATCGCGCTCGGCGAGTCGATCGTCTCGCTCGGCGTCGGCGCCTCCGGCCTGCCCCTCGACGCGTCCGTCGCCAGCGGGGAGCTGCTGGGAATCGCGGTCGCGGGTGCGCTGTGGTGGGCCTACTTCGACGTGGTGGCGATCGTCGCCGAGCGCCGGCTCCGGCGGGCCCCGCGCTCGGAGCAGGTCCGGATCGCCCGCGACTCGTTCACCTACCTCCACCTCCCCATGATCGCCGGGATCATCATCTTCGCCGTCGGCGTGAAGAAGACCCTGGCGCATACCGGAGCCCACCTTCACGCCGTCCCGGCGGTCGCCCTGTGCGGTGGGGTCGGCCTCTACTTGCTCGCGCTGAGCACGTTCAAGCGGCGAAACATCGGCTCGCTCAACTACCCGCGGCTTGCCGCCGCCGCTCTGCTGGCCGCGCTGACCCCGATCGCCACCCGGGTGCCAGCCCTACTCGCGCTCGGGCTGGTCGCGGCGGTGGCGACCGGGCTGATCGGCTACGAGGTCGTGCGCTACGCCGAGGCGCGCGACCGCATCCGCCACGGCTAGCTTCGCTCCGGCGCCCCGCCGCCTTCGGATCGCCTACGGCGACGCGCACATGGCATAGCTCTGAAAGTCGAACGAGCTCCCGGTGTCGTCCGTGATGGTTATGAGCCACCCGTTGGCCTGGGCGCCATCGTTGGCTGGCGCCCCCACGACGCCGGGCCCATTCTCGTCGATGAAGTAGTTCGGATTTGCCGGGTCACCGTTTGGAAACGCCCAGCCTCCGCCCGTTGCGACCTCTCCGGCGTGACAGGCGGCGAAGGACGCGAGTCCGGCGCCGGTGTCAACGGTCTCAATTGGTCCATAGCGCGTGACCACATTCGAAACGCCGGCAGAGAGCAGGCCGCGCCTTAAGTCCTTGGCGCCAAGCGAGTGATCCTTCACCTTGCTCGAGGTCACCGCGTTGGTGCGGAGCTTGGCCTTGGTCACGGCGCCTCTCCGGAGCTGCGCCGAGCCGACGCTGTTCCTTGGCAGCCTGAGCGCCGCGTACGCGCTCCCGGTCAGCGCGACGAACAGCGCGATGAGCGCGATCACGATGGCCGGCGAGGGCCGCCGGTGTGGACGACGGTGCATGCGAGTCCTCCCTTGAATTCGGCCCTGAGCGGGGCGGTGGCACCGTAAGGAGCGCCATGGTCGCCCGCTCGTCGGGTCGAGTCAACCCGGCCGAGTGGGTCGCCCGTCCGTGACACGCGGTCGTCCGGCCGCGCTGATGTGATGCACTGCTGCCATGACCTTGCAGGCGACTCCCACGATCCTCGACCCGCCGAAGACCCTCGAACGGTTCCACCCGGCGGTACGAGCGTGGTTCGAGCGGCGGTTTCCGGGCGGACCGACCGAGGCCCAGACCGGCGGCTGGCCGGCGATCGTCGCCGGCCGCCACACGCTGGTCTGCGCCCCCACCGGCTCGGGCAAGACCCTCGCCGGATTCCTCGCTGCGATCGACGCCCTCTACCGCGCCCACCAGGCCGGCCAGTCCATCGAGGGCGCTACCTGGGTGGTGTACCTGAGCCCGCTGAAGGCGCTGGCGGTCGACGTCCACGCCAACCTCGAGGAGCCCCTCGCCGAGATCGCCGAGGTGGCCCGGGAGCTCGGCTACGAGCCGGCACCGATCAACGTCGCCGTACGGACCGGCGACTCCACCTCGTCGGAGCGGCAGATGATGATCCGCCGGCCGCCCAACCTCCTGGTCACTACGCCCGAGTCGCTGTACCTCTACCTGACCGCGGAACGGTCGCGGGCCACGCTCTCGAGCGTCGAGACCATCATCGTCGACGAGATCCACGCCCTGGCCCGCGACAAGCGGGGCTCGCATCTGACCCTCTCGCTCGAGCGGCTCCAGGCGGTCACCGAGCGACCGCCCGTCCGCATCGGCCTCTCGGCCACGGTCGAGCCCGTCGAGACGGCGGCCCGCCTCCTGGTGGGAGCTGGCGAGCCCCTCCCCACCATCGTCGACAGCGGGCACCGCCGCCCCCTCGACCTCTCGCTCGAGCTGCCCGACGGCGAGCTCGAGGCAACCATCTCCGGCGATCAGTTCAGCGAGATCCTCGACCGCATCGCCGCCCACGTCGCCGGCCACCGGACCACCCTGGTCTTCGTCAACACCAGGAAGCTCTCCGAGCGGGTGGCCCATCAGCTCGGCGAGCGGCTGGGCGAGGACCAGGTCGCGGCCCATCACGGATCGCTGTCCCGCGAGCGGCGCCAGCGGGTTGAGCACCGCCTGCGGGCCGGCGACCTGCGGGCCCTGGTGGCCACCGCCTCGCTCGAGCTCGGCATCGACGTCGGCCCAGTCGAGCTGGTCTGCCAGATCGGCTCGCCGCATAGCATCGCGACCTTCCTCCAGCGGGTTGGCCGGGCCAACCACCACCGGACCGGCGTCCCGCGGGGCATCATGTACCCGACCACCCGGGACGAGCTGGTCGAGTGCACCGCGCTGCTGGCCGCGGTCAGGCGGGGCCGCCTCGATGCCCTCCACCCCCCGCAGCAGCCGCTCGATGTCCTCGCCCAGCAGATCGTGGCCGAGACTGCGGCCAGGGGCGACGACGGGGTGGCCGAGGACGAGCTATTCGGCCTCGTCACCCGGGCCTGGCCATACCGTCGGCTCACCCGGGACGAATTCGATGAGGTGGTGGAGCTCGTCTCGGCCGGCGTCGAGACCGGCCGCGGCCGGCGCATGGCCTACCTCCACCGCGACCGCGTCCACGGGCGGCTCCGCGCCCGCCGGGGCGCGCGGCTGTCCTCCCTCACCTCGGGGGGAGCGATCCCGGAGACCGGCGACTACCGGGTGCTCATGGAACCGGGCGACGTGTTCGTCGGCACCGTAAACGAGGACTTCGCCATCGAGTCCTTTCAGGGCGACGTGTTCCTCCTCGGCACCCATCCGTGGCAGGTCGTGCAGGTCACGAACGGCGTCATGCGGGTGCGCGATGCCACGGGCCGGCACCCCACGATCCCGTTCTGGCTCGGCGAGGCCCCGGGCCGCACCGACGAGCTGTCTGAGGAGGTGTCCCGGCTGCGGAGCGCGGTGGCGGAACGGCTCGATGCCGGCGGCCGGGAGGGCGCCGTCGCGTTCGTGCGGGAGGAGTCGGGCGTCGACGTGGTGGCCGCCGCCCTGGTCGTCGACTACCTGCGGGCGGGGCGAGCGGCGTTGGGCGGTGTGCTCCCCACCCATGACGACATCGTGTTCGAGCGGTTCTTCGACGACACGGGCGGGATGCAGCTGATCGTCCACGCCCCGCTGGGGGCGAGGGTCAACCGGGCGCTCGGCCTCGGCCTACGCAAGAAGTTCTGCCTGACCTTCGATTTCGAGCTCCAGGCGGCCGCAAGCAATGACGCCGTGCTGCTGTCGCTCGGCCCGCAGCACTCGTTCCCGCTCGAGGACGTCCCCGCGTTCCTTCGCACGCACAACGTGGAGGACGCGGTCTCGCAGGCCGTGCTCCGCAGCCCGATGTTCACCGCCCGCTGGCGCTGGAACCTCAATCGGTCGCTCGCCGTGCTGCGCTACAAGGGCGGCCGGCTCAACCCGTACAACATCCAACGCATGGAGGCGGCGGACCTGATGACGGCCGTCTTCCCGTCGCTCGCCGCCTGCCAGGACAACGCCCCCGCCGGTCCGATCGAGATCCCCGATCACCCGCTCGTGCGGGAGACCCTGGGCGACTGCCTTAGGGAAGCCATGGACATCGACGGCCTCCGTGCGCTGGTG
>DASQXU010000336.1:0-3526 GCA_035639555.1 Thermoleophilaceae bacterium | reverse complement strand
AGCTCCGACTCGAACATGCGCGGGGAGGCCTTGAGCACGTCGCTTCGGCGTGACTCCATGGGGCGGAATGTAGCGCACCGATGGGCCAGAGAAGGCTCGTCTTCGGGTCCCCTAACTCGGCTCTCGGCACCGGCAGCGCGGGGGCCAAGCCCTGCGCAGACACTCGAGCCGGAAGGCCGCGGTCAGACCAGCGCGAGCGTCCCGGCAACCGCGCCGCGCTCCGCCGCTTGATCGTCAAGGCGAGGGCGCAGGCGGTGCGGCTGCCACGTAGGTGAGTCGTAGAAGCGCTCGCCAGCCCTCCCTCATCGGACGAAGCGTCTCCGGCCCCGCGGCCGGTGAAGGTGGTCTTACCGCGGAGGCTGCCGGTCCTCGGACCTCGCCGAGACGATCTCGAGCGAGAGGCCGGTCGCCGCCGCGGTCAGGCAGGAACCGCACATGCCGCAGCAGGTTGCCGGGGCGGCCTCCGTCCAGCGACTGAGGAAGGGCAGGAGCTTGATGAGCCACAGCTTGAGCACGCAAGGCGCATCGTACGCCAGGTATAGGTTGTGGCGATGAGGCGGGCGTGGACGGTCGTGAAACGGACCGTCGTGTCCTTCTACGACGACCAGGGCACGCACCACGCCGCTGCTCTCACCTACTACGGGCTGATGTCGCTTTTCCCGGTGCTGCTCATCGCGGTGGCGCTGCTCGGCCTGATCGGCGAGTACCCCGACACCTACAACGCGATCATCCACTACCTGCGCCGGGTGGTGCCGGCGACCACCCTCGCTCCCATCAACAATGCGCTGCGCGTCGCGTTCCAGAGCAAGGGCACCGCGGCCGCGAGCCTGGTGATCGCCGTCCTGACCGCCCTCTACGGCGCCACCGGCTACCTCGAGGCGGCTCGCCGGGCGCTCAACGTCGTGTTCGACTCCAAGAACGGCCGCGGCTTCTTCCGGCGCAAGCTGACCGACACCGCCTCGACCGTCGTCCTCCTCGGTCTGTTGCTGGCCACCGTGAGCTTCATGTTCGCCGGGGGCGGGGTAGTCCACGACCTATTGGGCCCGGACGGCACGCGCGTGTGGCGAATCGCGCGCTGGCCCGGAGCCCTGGTCAGCGCGCTGCTCGTCTTCTCGTTCGTGTACTTCGTCACCCCCGACGTCAAGCAGCGCGGTTTCCAGTGGGTCACGCCGGGGGCCGCGCTCGGAGTCGCGCTCTGGATCCTCGCCTCGGTCGGATTCTCCACGTACATCACTCACTTCCCCGGGGTGAACGTGACCTACGGCTCCTTCGCCGCCGCGATCATCCTCATCGTCTGGCTGTGGTTGACGAACGTGGCCCTGCTCCTCGGCGCCGAGCTGAACGCCGAGATCGAACGCCAGAAGGAGCTCGCCGAGGGCGTGCCGGAGTCCGAGACCCTGAAGCTGCCGTCAAGCGGCTAAGGCCCGCGCGGAGCGCGGGCGGCGAGCTTCCGAGCGCCTGGAGCCGGGCGCTTACCGGCTCGTCGTTGGCCGTAGCTGAGCGGTAGAGCGCTGTCCGCGGTCGGTTTGCCACCCCGGCCTACCAGGTAGACGAATCCCGTGGCCGCCGAGACGACCCGTTCGCTTCTGGCCGGCCGGTACCGAGTCGAGCGGCTGCTCGGGCGCGGCGGCATGGCCGCGGTGTACCTGGCCCACGACGAGCGCCTCGATCGCCGGGTGGCGATCAAGCGCCTGCATGCCGACAGCCCGGTGGCTGCGGCCCGCCGGTTCGCGCGGGAGGCGAAGCTCGGCGCGTCGCTCAGCCACCCAAACCTCGTCTGGGTGTTCGACACGGTCGCCGACGAGGACGGAGTCCTCATCGTGATGGAGTACGTCCCCGGGACTACGCTGGCGCGCGAGCTCGAGGCGGGGCCACTGCGCCCGCGCCGGGCGGTCGAGGTGATCAGCGGGGTGGCCACCGCGCTCGATCATGCCCATGAGCACGGTGTCGTCCACCGCGATGTCAAGCCGGCCAACGTGCTCCTCGGCACGGGGGGGACGGTGAAGCTGGCTGATCTGGGGATCGCGCGCGCCGCCGAGCACACCCGCATAACGAGCAGCGGCGTGGTCCTCGGGACGGCTTCGTACATGGCGCCGGAGCAACTGGATGGACGGCGACCGCTTCCGGCAAGCGACATCTACTCGCTAGCGACCGTTGCCTTCGAGGCCCTCACCGGACGGAAGGCGCGCCGCGGGCGGACACCGGTGGAGGTTGCTCACGCCGTCGCGACGAGACCCCCGCCCGACCTGCGGGAGGCCTGGCAGCAAGCGCCGGCAGAGGCGGCGGAGGTCTTGAAACGAGGCATGGCGCGCGAGAGCAGGCATCGCCCCCGGACGGCCTGCGAGCTGGCGATCGACCTGGCCGCCGCCCTCGGCGAGGAGCGGGCCGCACGCGCGCGGTTCTCGGCGGCCAAGGCGGCGCGGTCCCGGGCCGAGCGCCGGGACGAGGGGCCGAGTGCACGCCCTCCGGCGAGTCCGCCGGTCCGGCCGCGACCGGCCGCCGCTCCGCCACGGGCGGAGCCCGCCCGGCCGGCGCCCGCGCCTGCCGCGCGCAGGGCTGCGCCCGCCGGGCCACCGCCGGCTCCAAAGCGGCGGAGGGCGGTGCCCGCGCTCCTAGCCATCGGGCTGATCGCCGTCGCCCTGCTCGTCGCCGGCATCGTGGTCTTTGGCTCCGGTGGCGGCGGGAAGCCGAGCACGCCCTCGGCAGCAAAGCGCTCGCCCGGTGCAGCACCGCGCGCGACCAACCACGCCGGGCCCTCGGCTGGGACGCAGGCGCCCGCTTCAAGCGCCGGTGCGGGCGGCGGGAGCGGCTCACCGAGCGGAGGGACCGCGGGTGCCGGCGCCGCCGGCACCGGGCCGGTGGAGGGGGGCCGCCTCAACGACGAGGGCTTCTCCCTGATGCGCCAGGGACGCTACGCCGAGGCGGTGCCGGTCCTGCGTAGGGCGGTGGCGGGGTTCCCGGCCGGGACGAACGACGTGCGCTATGCCTACGCCCTCTACAACCTCGGTCGTTCGCTGCGGCTCTCGGGCCACCCGGGCGAGGCGATCCCCGTCCTCGAACGCCGCCTGCGCATCCCGAACCAGACCGACGTGGTCCGTCGCGAGCTCGAGGCCGCGCGGCGCGACGCCGGGCAGGGATAGGCGACCGCCACCGCGCGGGCTCACGCGCAACGGGGGTGGTCGCCGGTTGTATTTCTCCGCCTAGTGCAGCTGGCCGCGGATCGCTCCCGCGGGGAACTCCGTGGTGTGGTAGTTGACGTAGTAGTCGCTCGGGTTCTTGCAGAGGGCGGCCCCAGTCGTGGGTGGGTTCGGCGTCGCCACGCCGGACTGCTTGATGTGGCGTGCGCTCGTCGACCCCGAGAACAGCGGCACCACGATCGGACCGGGGCTGCCGAACGGCGCCTGATGGATGTGGGCCGCGACGAACGTCTCGTGGTTGCGGTTGTTGATCCGGGTCTTGAACGTAATCGTCCCGTCTTTCCAGACCTTGACCAGCGTGTGGCCCTTGGCGGTGGAGGTCGTGGGAG
>DASQXU010000335.1:0-12331 GCA_035639555.1 Thermoleophilaceae bacterium | reverse complement strand
GGCGCCGAGGACCGAGCGCAGCCGCCCGAGGCACTCGTGGAGCAGCGCGGCCCCGAGCGGGCCCTCGTCCTCGAATCGCCCTACTGGCGTGCGCGGCACCAGCTGGAGCTGGAAGGGGACCCGCGCGGCAAAGGGGCAGATGGCGACCGCCTCGGTGTCCACGGACACGAGCCGCTCGCCGCGGCGAACTTCCTCCTGTACGAGGTCCTCGAGCAGGTTGCGTCCGTAGGTGCGGTTCGAGTAGGCGGTGAACCGCTCGCGCTCGCGGGCCACGGCGGCGGGCACGAACGGGAGGGCGTAGAGCTGGGCATGCGTGTGGGGGAGCGACGCGCCGGCTTCGCGCCCCTCGTTGACGATCACGTGCACGTAGCTGGCCTCGGGGTGGGCGCGGATCCGCTCGCGCCAGACCTCCATGGCGGCGGCCACCTGCTCCACTGGGAGCTCGAGCAGCGAGGAGACCGGCTGCGGCCCGTTCACGATCACCTCGTGCGCGCCGGTGGCCGGGCGGGTTGCGAACAGCTCTACCTCCCCGCGCCCCGTCCCGAGCGGGTCGGCGCCGGCCCCGCCCCCGCCGGGCGCGAGCGCGGGGTAGAGGTTGGGGACCACCCGCACCGTCCACCCCGGACCGTCGGGGGGCCCGCCGTCTGGGCGGACGGCGTAGACCTCGGCCGGGGTCTGGTCCTCGTGGCCCTCCAGGAACGGGTCGCGCTCGGGATCGACCGGTGGCCGCGGATCTACCTCGAGCCACGCCCCGGGGCGGTCGCCGCGCTCCTCGGCGACGATCACCCGCAGGCCGGAGAGGGGATCGATCCGCAGCTCAGGCAAGCCGCCGCACCAGCGTTGGCCGCAGTGCACTGGTGGCCACCCTCGCCGAGCGGCCGCCCGGCGCCTTCGAGTCACCCATCTAGCGAGCGTACCGGCGGATGTCCTCGGCCAGCTTTCGCTCGCTCGGGTAGGCGCCCTGGTGGATGAACGAGAGGCGACCGCGCGGGTCGTAGTAGACCGTGGTCGGGAACGCGAGCCCTCCGTGAAACACCTTGGCGATCTCGAGGTTCGGGTCGGTGAAGCTCGGATAGCTCACGGGGTAGCGATCCAGGAAGCGGCGGGCGCTCGCGGGCGTGTCGTTGCCATCCACCCCGAGAAAGGCAATGCGCTTGCCGTAGCGCACGGACAGACGCTGGAAGAAGGGAAACTCCGAGCGACAGGGGGCGCACCAGGAGCCCCACTGGTTCACCACGATCGGATAGCCGCGAAGCTCGCCGATCCGGCCCCGGAAGGCGGCGGCCCCACCCGCGAGCAGGTCGTTCGCCTGGCGGTGGAGGCGGGCCAGCGAGGGCGGCGATCCGCGCAACGCCGCCCGCGCGGCGGCGGGAGAGGGGGCCGCGCTCTTCGGCGTGTCGGAGCTGCATCCACCCGCCAGCAGGGCGGCCAGCGCGGCCATCACGCACGCGACGCGCATGCCCGCTAAGGGTGGCAGACAGGGGTGCACCCGAATGAGCCTCGCCGGTGCTTTAATAGGTGCAGGCCGCTCCAAACGGATTCGGCCGCACGCCGCTCGAGGGACTCAAGAGCGGCAAGCTAGGCGCGGGACGGACTGCCGCCGTTACGGCTCTCTCGAAGTGCGGAGACAGCCGCGTCCCCGACCCTCAGACGAAAGCAGCCCACCTTGGCTGAGACGACTTCCGTTGACGCACCCGTGTCGGTCTCGACCGACGACCTCGCGCGCGCCGAGGCATTCGCCCGTGAGCCGTTCGTCCTCGATGGCGAGGACCCGCAGGCCGCGCTCGCGGACGGCGGCGCGCGGCGCATGGCCCTCGACGCCGCTCTGCGGGAGATCGCCGAGGGGAGGCGGTACCCCTCGCTCGACTGGCGGCGCGACTACTCCCTCATCCTCGGGCTCGAGCGGCTGCTCGCCGAGGAGGAGCCGCACCTGGCCGACGGCACGGTGCTGTCCGCGCACCAGGTCGACGCGCTGTCGGGCACGCTGATCGCGCTCGAGTCCGAGATCCAGGCCTCGCGCAACGGCGGGCGGCCGAACGGCAACGGGGCCCTCCAGGAGCTGAGCTCGGACGAGCGGCCGATCGAGGGCGAGGAGGAGCTCTCCGACGAGGAGGAGCCGCTCGACTGGGACGCTGCGGAGGCCGCGGCGGAGCAGGCCGCGGTCGAGGCCCGCGAGGAGGATCCGGGGGCCAACCGGCGCTTCTGGTTCGAGCACGCCACCGGCGCGGGCAAGACGGTGGCGGCGCTCGGGTTCGTCGAGGCCTCCCGGACGGGCGGCGTGCTGATCCTCACTCACCGGCGGAACCTCGTCGACCAGTTCCTCGGCGAGCTGCGCGACCGCGGCTACAAGGATCGGATCAGCGGTCCGCTCCTCGGGCGGGACGACGACCAGCGCGCGACCGGCCCGGTCACGGTCGAGACCTACCAGTGGTTCGTGCGCAACGCAGGCGACATCTCGGACGCCTACACGATCGTCATCTGCGACGAGGCGCACACGGCGCTCGGCGAGAAGACGAGCGCCGCGATCCGCAAGTGGATCGGTCCGGTGTTCATCGGGATGACCGCCACCGGGGCGCTGATCGCCCGCCACGTCACCGACCTGTTCCCGACTCAGACCTCGCGCTTCGACCTGGCCCAGGCCGCGCGCCGCGGGGTGATCGCCCCGCTGCGCTGCATCCGCATCCCGCCCGGGGTCGGCGTCCGCTCGATCGCCAAGGTGCCGCTCCGCCGCGGCGAGGTGGACCAGGACTTCGACCAGGAAGAGCTGGCCGCCCTGCTCGACCAGACGCCGTTCAACGTGGCGGTGGCCGACCTCTACCGGACCCGCTTCAAGGACCTGCCCGGCGTGGTGTACGCCGCCGGCGTGCGTCACGCCCACCACGTGGCCGAGGCGTTCCGGGAGGCCGGGATCAAGGCCCAGGCCGTCTCGGGCGAGACCCCGAAGCGCGAGCTCGCCCGCATCCTGGCCCGCTACGAGCGCTGCGACATCGACGTGCTCGTGAACGCCCAGCTCCTGGCCGAGGGCTGGAACTCGCCCAAGGCGACCGTCTGCATGCACCTCGCGCCGACCGCCTCGCGGCGTGTGTACCAGCAGCGGGTCGGCCGAGTCACCCGCCGCCGGCCGGGCAAGGAGGCCGGTGTGGTCGTGGACTTCGTGCATCCGGCGACGCCCAACGACGACCCGGTGGTCACCCTGCACAGCCTGCTCGATCGCGACGTCTACCGCGGCGGGGCGATCGTCGTCGGTCCGGTCCGGCGCGGCCGGGGGCGCCGGGTGAGGGTCGAGCGACGGGTGGTGCCGGTGACCGCGAACGAGGACCGGCGCCGCCAGGTGTTCGAGCGCGAGCTGTGGCGGATCGCCGTCGAGCACCTCTCCTGGGCCGAGCAGCACGTGTGGGCCGCGCTGGCCGGCGCCCGGGTCGCATCCAACAACTGGCGCCGGGCAAAGGCCATGCTGCACTTCGACCGCACTGGCGAGCTGCGCCGGCGGTTCCTCGTCACCTGCCTGCAGCGCAACCGCAACAGCCAGCTGCGGCTGCGCGCCCTCTCGGAGATCGGCAACCTGCGCGACGCCGAGGCGTTCGACGAGGCGGTCGAGATCGTGGCCGGCTGGTCCCGCGACGAGCGGCGCGAGGGGGTCAAGGTGCTGCTCCAGGCGCTGGCCGAGCGCCAGATCGGGCGGCGCGACCAGGCCGCCGAGTGGGTGTGGCGCCTGGCCGACGCCTCGCGCGAGGTGCACGAGGAGTACGCGGTGCAGCGCTGGCCCGAGACCAAGCGCCTGCTCGGGCTGCTCGTGAACTCGTCGGGGACCGCCCACGCCCGCAACGCCCGGCGGCTCGTGCAGGCGGCCCGCAAGCAGGATCGGCGCCTGGCGATCGCCCTCCTCGCCGCCGCCCTCTGGCACACCGCCGACGCCAAGGAGGTGCTCGACTCGGCACGGATGCGCGCAGCGCGAAAGCCCTCCGCGGTGGCCCGCGAGCTGCTCCGCAACTTTCCGAAGGGGCGCCGCCGACGGGGCGGGCGGCGCCGCCGCCGGCGGCCGGGCGAAGCCGAGGAGGCGCCTGCGGCGAACGGCGAGGCGGCGAAGCCGGTCGAGGCCGAGGCCGAGGAGCGGGAGGTCGAGCCGGCCGAGGCGCGCCCGGCGGCCTGACCGCCGCCGGCCAGTGGCGTCCGGCGCCGCCGGCGCGGGTAGCCGCCTATCGCAGCAGGTGGACCTCGCCCGCGTCGAGGGTAGCGCGGCCATCGGCGGTGTCGACCAGCAGAGCGCCGGAGTCATCCACCCCGGCGGCCGTGCCCTCGCCCCCCGGCCAGCGAACCCGCTCCCCGAGCAGTGCGTCGCGCTCGCGCCAGGCGGCCAGGATCGCGGGCGGGTCGCGCTCGAGCCAGCGCGGGAGGGCGTCGAGCAGCGCCCCGAGGGTCTCGGAGACGGTCGGGGCGGAGTCGCCGGCGGCGATCCGGAGCGAGGTGGCACTGCCCCGCAGCTCCGGGGGAAGCCGATCGGCGGTGGCGGTGACGTTGAGACCGATCCCGACCACCGCCCAGCCCTCCCCGGGGCGACCCTCGATCAGGATCCCGGCGAGCTTGCGGCGCTCGATCCAGACGTCGTTCGGCCACTTGATCGCGCACGACACCGGGGCGAGCGCCTCGCACGCCTCGCAGGCCGCCACCGCCGCGCCGAGCGGGAGGAGCGCGTGGCGCTCGCCGAGCCCGCGGACGATCAGCGACATCAGCACCGCCGTGCCGGGCGGCGCGCTCCAGCGCCGTCCGTGGCGGCCGCGGCCGGCGGCCTGCTCGTCGGCGGTCACGAGGGTGCCGTGCGGGGCGCCGGCCAGCGCCAGGGCGCGCGCACGCTCGTTGGTCGAGTCGCAGCTGCGGTGGTGGACGTGGGGGAGCCCGAGGGGAGGGCTCATGCCGGCCGCAGGCGGAGCTCGGCGTCCGGCCCCAGGCCGAGGACGTTCGCGGCGTGGCCTCGGTTGACCGCCACCGCGAGTGCGCGCGAGGCGTCCTCGTAGACCAGCAGCTCGTCGCCCGCCACGTCGGCGAAGCTGTGGGCATAGGTGGCGAGCCGGCGCTCACCGCCCACCGCGAGCTCGACCCGGCGCCCGAGCATGAGGCCGGTGCCGGCGAGGTCCCCGTGCTCGACGTCGAGCACCAGGTTGCCGAAGCGGTCCACGATCAGCACGTGCGCCACCAGCGCGCCCTCCTCCATCCGCGGCCGGGGCAGCTCGATGCGGGCCAGCTCCCCCGGGTCGAGCGGCTCCCCGGCCTCGGCGAGCTCCGCCCCGGCTGCCAGCTGGGCGGCGACCGGGGCGAACACGTCCCGCCCGTGGAAGGTCGCGGACACCGGCTCGAGGCGGTGGCCCGAGCGGCTCACGTCGACCGCCAGCTCCACCCCGCCACAGCGCTCCCACGCCAGGCTCAGCAGACCGTTGTCTGGGCCCACGAACAGGCGGCCGTCCACGGTTCGCAGCGCCACCGCCCGGCGCTCGGTCCCGACCTGCGGGTCGACGATCGCCACGTGCACGCCGACCGGCGCATAGGGGATTGCGTTGCGGAGGACGATCGCCCCGTGCCGCACGTCGTAGCGCGGAATGCCGTGGGTGATATCGACGATCCGAGCGTCGGGGCAGATGCCGAGGATCACCGCCCGGCACACCCCGGCGAACTCGTCCTCCAAGCCGTAGTCGGTTAGCAGCGTGACGATCATCGCCCGGCCCCCCCGCGGGCCGCGGCGTCGGAGAGGAGGGCGTCGACCAGCCCGTCGATGTCGTGGCGCTCGGCCTCGACGTGGACGTCGAGCCCCCGCTCACGGGCGGCGGCGCTCGTGACCGGGCCGATCGACACGACCCTGGCGCCCGCGGCCAGGAGCCCATCCCCGCCGGCCTCGCAGAGGAAGCGGACGGTCGAGCTCGAGGTGAAGGTCACGTAGGTGGCTCGCCGCAGGGCGGCACGGCCGGCCTCTCCGAGCGGCTCGGCGACCGTGTCGTAGAGGGCGACCACGTCGACGAGGGCGCCACGACTCCGCAGGGCGGCGGGGAGGAGGTCGCGGGCCTCGGCCGCCCGGGCCACGAGCGCGCGCCGGCCCTCTACGGGGACCTCGGCAAGGGCCTCGACCAGCGCCTCGGCCACCGAGCGCTCGGGGACCACGTCGGCCCGGATCCCCCGGCGCGCGAGCTCGGCGGCCGTGCCCGGCCCGATCGCGGCGACCGTGGCCTGAGCCAGAGCGCGGGCGTCGCGGCCGCGCTCGGCCATGGCGTCGAGCAGGAGGGCGGCTCCGTTCGGGCTGGTGAGGCAGACGAGCGAGTAGCGCTCGAGCTCGTCGATCGCGCGCGCCAGCTGTCCCTCGAGCGGGCGGGGCTCGACTCGGATGGCCGGCACCTCGACCGCCTCGGCCCCGAGCGCGCGGATCCGGGCGGCGAGCGCGCTGGCCTGCGCCCGGGCCCGGGTCACCGCCACGACCTCGCCCTGGAGGGGGCGCCGCCCGAGCCAGCCGAGCGCCGGGGCGAGCCCGGCCACCGCGCCGATCACGGTCACCGCCGGCGGCCCCACGCCGGCCTCACGGGCCCGCGCCGCGATCTCGGCCAGCCTGGCGGTGACCGTCCGCTGGTCGGGCCGGGTCCCGCTCGAGACGACCGCCGCCGGCTCCGCCGGGTCGCGGCCGGCCGCGATCAGCCGCTCGCTGATCTCGGGGAGGGTCCGCACGCCCATGTACAGAACGAGCGTGCCCGGGAAACGAGCCAGCGCCTCCCAGTCGACCGCGCTGTCGGGCTTCTGCGGGTCCTCGTGCCCGGTGACCAACGCGACGGCCGAGGCCAGCCCGCGGTGCGTCACGGGAATGCCGGCGTAGGCGGCGGCGGCCACGCCCGCGGTGACCCCGGGCACCACCTCGTAGGGCACGCCGGCCTCGGCGAGGGCCATCGCCTCCTCGCCGCCCCGGCCGAACACGAACGGATCGCCGCCCTTCAGCCGCACCACCGCCCTCCCCGAGCGGGCCAGCTCGACCAGCTCGCGGTTGATCTCCTCCTGGGACGCCGCGGCCCCCGGGCGCTTGCCGACGTCGCGGAGCTCGGAGCCCGGCCGGGCGGAGGACAGGAGCTCGGGCGGGGCCAGGCGGTCGTGGAGGATGGCGTCCGCGGTCGCCACGAGCTCGAGGGCTCGGGCGGTCACGAGGCCTGGATCACCGGGCCCCGCGCCGACCAGGTACACCGTGCCCGGCCGGGCGCCACTCACGCCGCAGCGCCCTCGAGGATCTCCCCCGCCCCGGCCGCGATCATCCGCTCGGCGACCTCCCGGCCGAGGGCCCCGGGCTCGGCCGGATCGCCTTCGAGGCGGTCGCGTACCCAGGTCTGGCCGTCCGGGAGCCCGGCGAAGGCGGACAGCCGCAGGGCGCCGTCGTCGATGGCGGCGAAGGCGCCGATCGGCGTGCGGCAGCTGGCGTCGAGCACGGAGACGAGCGCGCGCTCGGCGGTGAGGGCGAGCAGCGAGGCGACTTGGGTCACGGCGCGGGCGGCCGCGGCCGCCCGGTCGTCGTCGACCCGCGCCTCGAGGGCCAGGCAGCCCTGGCCGGGCGCCGGCGTCAGCACGTCGGCGGGGATCGGGCTCCCGTCGTGGCGGCGACCGAGTCGCTCGAGGCCGGCGGTCGCCAGCACGAGGGCGTCGTAGCGGCCCTCGTCGAGCCGCCGCAGGCGCGTGTCGACGTTGCCGCGAACCTCCCGGACCTCGAGGTCGGGCCGGAGCGCGAGGAGCTGGGCCCGGCGGCGCAGGCTGCTCGTGCCGACCACCGCGCCCTCCGGGAGGGCGGACAGCTCGCCCCCGCCGCAGAGCGCGTCCCGCGGGTCGGCCCGGGCAGGCACGCCGGCGATGCGGAGCCCGCCGGGCAGCTCGGACGGGACGTCCTTGGCCGAGTGGACGCCGAGGTCGACCTCGCCGGCGAGGAGCGCCTGCTCGATCTCCTTCACGAACCGGGCCTTGTCGCCGCCGCGGCCGCGGTCGCCCGAGGTCCGGATCGGGACGATCTCCACCTCGGCGTCGAGCTGCTCGGCCACCAGCCGGGCCTGCGCGAGCGCCAGGGCGCTCCCGCGGGTTCCCAGCCGCAGCGTCCTCAACGGCTCAACGACGCCGGCGGCGGTGCGGCTCGAGCTCGGTGACCTCGGCCGAGCGCGGCTCCGCGGGCGGCTCGACGGCGGCGTGCAACGCGAACAGCTCCCGCAGCGCGTGCGCGTAGAGGTAGGAGTCGTCGCGGCCGGCCGAGCCCTTCAGGCGCAGGGTCGGCTCGTGCAGCAGCCGGCTGACCACCGCCCGGGCCATCACCCGGAGCCGCTCGCGATCGGCGTGGGAGATCGCCTCCCAGCGCGACTCGTTCTCACGCAGCACCTGCTCGACCACATCGTCCCCGCGCCGTCGCAGGGCGGAGATGGTGGGCACCACGTCGAGGCTCTCGATCCAGCGCTCGAAGCCGGCGGCGTCCTGGGCCACGATCGAACGCGCCCGCCGCGCCTCGGCCTCGCGAACCGAGAGGTTGCGGGCGACCGCGCGCTGGAGGTCGTCCATGTCGTACAGGGCGACGCCGGCGAGCTCGCGCACCCTGGGATCGACGTCGCGCGGGACCGCGATGTCGATCAGCACGAGCGGCCGCCCCCGGCGCCCAGCGGCCACCAGCTCGAGCTCCTCCCGTCCCACGATCTGGTGTGGAGACGCGGTGCAGCTCACCACGATGTCCGCCCGCTCGAGCTCGGCCGGGAGGTCGTCGAAGCGGATGGCACCCCCGCCGAAGCGCTGGGCTAGCCCGATCGCCCGGTCGTAGCGCCGGTTGGCCACGAACACCGTGTGCACCCCGCGCTCGCGCAGGGCCCGCGCGGTCAGCTCGCCGTTCTCGCCCGCCCCGATCACGAGCACCCGCCGGCGGGCGAGGTCCCCGAGCATGTCGGCGGCGAGCTCGACGGCCACCGTGGAGACCGACACCCGCGAGCGGCCGACGCCGGTCTCGTTGCGCACGCGCTTGCCGGTGGCGAGCGCCTCCCGGAAGAGGCGGTTCGAGATCGGGCCGGTGGCCCCCTCGACCAGCGCGAGCTCGTAGGCGCGCTTGACCTGGCCCTGGACCTCGGCTTCGCCGACGATCATCGAGTCGAGGCCTCCGGCCACCGAGAACAGGTGCCGCACGGCCTCGATCCCGTGCAGCGAGTAGAGCGAGCCGGTCAGCTCGGTGGGTCGGATCCCGGCCTGGCGGGAGAGGATCGAGAGCGCGGCGTTCTCGGCCTCGACCGGGTCGGAGGCGACCAGGTAGAGCTCGGTTCGGTTGCAGGTGGAGATCGCCACCGCCTCGCGGATCGACTCGTGGGCGGTGAGCTCCGAGAGCACGGCGGCCGCCCGGCCCTCGGGCAGGGCGAGGCGCTCGCGGAGGGCGAGCGAGGCGGTCTTGTGGGAGGCGCCGAGGGCGAGGATCTCGCCGGTCACCGCCGCCGCTCCTCGAGGGCGTCGCCGAGCTCGGTGAGCTCGCGGTCGATGCGGGCGACCTTCGCGCCGATGATCGCCACGTAGACGACCACCAGGGTGAGGAAGAGCCCGTAGGCCGCGGCCACGTACTTGCCGGCCTCGCCGAGCGGGAGCGCGGGCATCAGCGCACGACCTCGGCCGAGGCGCCGACCGGGGGCGAAGGCGCCTCCCGCTCCTCCTCCTCTAGGTCGAGCAGCCGGCGTACGCGCTTGAGTTCGGCAGAGGCGTGCTTTGCGGTGAGCTCGAGCTTCCACAGGGTCACGTAGAGGAGGGCGACCGCGAGCAGCGAGACCAGGAAGGTCAGGCGCATCTCGCCCGGCAGGTTGCCGCCGACCTTGGAGAGCACGCGCGGGTGGGTGTAGGCCTGGGCCAGCCGGACGGCGATGAAGTTGAGCGGCACGAAGGCGCCGGCCAGGATCGCGAACACCGAGGAGTAGCGGGACTGGCGCTCGCGGTCCTCGATCGAGAAGCGCAGCGGGTAGTAGACGCAGTAGAGGAGGAAGATCACCAGGAAGGACACCAGCACCGGCTCGTCCCACACCCACCAGTGCCCCCACGAGGCCTTGGCCCAGATCGAGCCGGTGGCGAGCACGCCCACCCCGAGGATGATCGAGAGGTGGATGGCCACGTAGCTTCGGGCATCCCAGCTGCGGTCGTCGGTTCGGAGGTGGATCGCGGCCATCACCCCCGCGGCCACCCAGCCGCAGAGGGCCACGATGGCCAGGGGGACGTGCAAGTAGAAGATCTTCTGGACGAAGCCCTGGTCCGCGTCGAGCGGGGCGTAGAAGAAGATCAGGGCCGCTGCCGCCGCCATGGCGACGGCGGTGGCGAGCGAGAGCGGCTTCAAGCCCTTCGAGTGCATCGAGGCGGTGGCTTACCTAGTCCTCCAGCAGGTAGTCGAACACGGCCACCGAGAGCAGGAGGAAAACAACATCGTAGAGGCTGAGAACGCCCACCCAGCGACCCAGGTGCTCGGCCGTCTGGGGCGCGCGGAGCAGAGGATCGCTCGCCTTCGCCGCGCCGATCAAGAGCGGCACGAGCAGCGGCAGCAGCAGAAGCGGCGCGATCAGCTCCCGCGCCCGCCCCCCCGAGGCCAGGGCAGCCACGAGCGCCCCGACCACCGCCACGCCGACGTCGGCGAGCGCGATCACGGCCAGTAGCTCGGGGAAGGCGCCGCCGAGCCCGGGGCCGAGCAGGAGCAGCGCGAACGCCGGCACGGCGACCACCTCGAGCGCGACCAGGTACATGAGCAGCGCGGCGCCCTTGGCGATGAGCAGCGCGGTGCGATCGACCGGCGCGAGCAGCAGCCCGTCGAGGCCACCCTGCTCGCGCTCGGCGGCAAAGAGCCTGGCCACCCCGATCACGGCCGCGAGCAGCAGCGTCACCCACAGAACGCCGGAGGCTAGGCCGCCCGAGAGCTCCGGGCGGCCTAGCCCGAAGTGAAAGAGCACGAACGCGGTCACGCTGAACAGGACCATGGCGGGGATCGACTCCCTGGTGCGGAGCTCGATCGTCAGGTCCTTGCGCAGGATCGCCCCGGCGGCGCGGATCACGCGTAGAGCTCCCGGGCGCGGGCGAGGTCCACCTGGTCGGCGGCGAGCGCGAAGCTCTGGCGCCCGCGGCGCAGCCCGAGCACCAGGTCGGAGTCTCGAAGGACGCCTGGCACGTCGTGGCCGACCAGCACACGAGTGCGCCCTGAGGGGCGGCCGACCAGGGGCTCGAGCCGCTCGACGGCGGCGGGATCCAGGTGGGCGGCCGGTTCGTCGAGCAGCAGGAGCGGCGGGTCGTGCAGCACCGCCCGGGCGACCGCGGCCCGCTGGACCATTCCGCGCGAGAGCTCGCGGAGCGGCTCATCGGCGCGGCGGGCGAGCCCGACGGCGGCGAGCAGCTCCTCGACGCGCTCGGGAGCGACGCCGTGCAGCCGCGCGTGGTAGCGCAGGTTCTGGCGGGGGCTCAGCTCGCGGTAGAGGAGCGGCTCGTGCCCGAGGTAGCCGACGCGGCCCGGGACCCGCCAGGCCTCGCGCGGCAGGTCGGCGCCGAGCACGCGTACCGTGCCGCCGTGGGGGCGAAGGAGGGCCGCGAGCACTCGAAGGAGGGTTGTCTTCCCGGCCCCGTTGGCCCCGAGCACTCCGAGGGTCTGCCCCGCCTCGACGCGCACGCTCACCGCGGACAGCGCCACGCGCTCCCCGTAGCGCCGCTCGAGCCCGTCGAGCTCGATGGCCGCGGTCGGGGGCGGCTCGCCGAGCGTCGCCCGCTCGAGCGCCTGCGCCGCCTCAGCCACGCTCGAGCGTCTCCGCCGCGTGGCGCAGCGTGGGCTCGACCACCGGCCACGACTCCCCGATCGCCTTCGGGTTGCCCGGGAAGTTCACGATCAGCGTGCGGCCGCGGATGCCGGCCACCCCGCGGGTGAGGATCCCGAGCGGCGTGTGGGTTCGGGACTCGGCCCGGATCGTCTCCGCGTAGCCGGGGGCCTCGCGCTCGATCACCGCGAGCGTGGCCTCCGGGGTCACGTCGTCGGGCGTCATCCCGGTCCCTCCGGTGGTGAACACGAAGCGGGCCGCGTCCTCGTCGCAGAGGCGACGCAGCGTTCCCGCGATCGCCTCGCGGTCGTCCGCCACCACCTCGTGCACCACCTCGAGCCCGGCCGCGCGGCAGCGCTCGGCGAGCGCATCGCCCGAGCGGTCCTCGCGGGTTCCTCGGGCCACCGAGGTCGAGATCGTGAGCACCGCCGCCTTCACGGCCGGCGGCGCCAGTCCGACTTGCCGCCCGTCTTCTCGACCAGCGCGATCGGCCCGAGCTCGACCCCGCGCTCGAGCCCCTTGACCATGTCGTAGACGGT
>DASQXU010000334.1:0-12137 GCA_035639555.1 Thermoleophilaceae bacterium | reverse complement strand
AGACCCCCGCCGTCGTCGACGACCTCATCGCGAAGGAGCTCCTCGATCCGGAGCTGGATCCCGAGCGGGTGCCGCTTGGCCGGCAGGCGCCGCCCCGCGAGCGCGCAGAAGACGCCCTCGGAGTTGGTCTCGAGCACCCGGCCCTCCCGGTAGGCGCCCTCCGGCACCGGGCCCTCGAGTGAGTCGTCCGGCGGGGTGAAGCTCCCCACCTCGTCCAGGGCACGGAACAGCCGCTTCGCCTCCTCGGAGGGCGGATGGGGGGCGACGCCCCGCCGGCGCAGGAGCTCGTCCCCGGTGCGCTCGCCGGCGATGCCGGCGGGGCGAGCGGCGATCGCCACCACCACGTCGTAGAGGGCCAGGAGCTCGGCCGCGACCTGCTCCGCGTCGCCGGGCTCGAAGAACACGGCGGCGAGGCGGATCGGCGGCTCCGGCGTGCGCACCTCCTCGAGCATCACCAGCTGGACGAGGCCGCGCACCGGGACGACGCCGCAGTAGTGCACTGCTCAGCCCCCGAGGCTCGAGCGCAGGCGCTCGACCGCCTCGCTCAGCCGCTCGTCGGGGACGGTCAGGGAGATCCGGAAGAAGCCTTCGCCGCTCGGCCCGTAGGCCGCCCCCGGGGAGAGCACGACTCCCGACTCGTCGAGGACCAGCTCGCAGTAGGAGGCCGAGCTGTGCCCCTCCGGCACGGGCACCCAGACGTAGATAGTCCCGAGCGGGGGCGTGACGTCGAGCCCGATCTCGCGCAAGGCGTCGCACACGAGGTCGCGGCGCCGGTGATAGAGAGCGCTCATCCGCCTCGGCTCCTCGGCCCCGTCCTCGAGCGCGGTCGCCGCGGCGAGCTGCACTGCTTCGAACATGCCGGAGTCGATGTTGGTCTTGAGCCGCCAGTAGGCCTCGACTGCCGCGGCGTTGCCGACGATGGCGGCGGTCCGCCAGCCGGTCATGTTCCAGCCCTTCGAGAGCGAGAAGACCTCGACGCCGACCTCCTTGGCGCCGGGCGTGGCCAAGAAGCTCGGCGCCAGGTAGCCGTCGAAGGTGACCTCGGTGTAGGAGGCGTCGTGGACTACCAGGAGGTCGTGCTCGCGCGCGAAGGCGACGGCGGCCTCGAACAGTCCGTCCGGAGCGACCGCGCCGGTCGGGTTGTTCGGGTAGTTCAGGTACATGAGCCGGGCGCGGTCGGCGTCCGCGCCGGCAATCGCCGCGAGGTCGGGGGCGAAGCCGCGCTCGGGAAGGAGCGGCATCGGCACCACCTCGCCGCCGGCGAGCAGCGGGCCGCCCGTATAGACCGGATAGCCAGGATCGGCGGCCAGCGCCCCGTCGCCGGGATCGAGGAAGGCCAGGTTGAGGTTGAAGATGCACTCCTTGGCGCCGAGGGCGGGCACGACCTCCCTGTCGGGGTCGAGCTCGACCCCGAAGCGGCGCCGGTAGAAGCCGGCCACCGCCTCGCGAAACTCGGGCCTGCCCCGGTTCGAGGGGTAGCGGTGCGTCCCCGGGTCGCGAGCGGCGCGGTCGAGGGCATCGACCACGAGCTCCGGGGTGGCGGTGTCCGGGTCGCCAATCCCGAGGCTGATCACATCGACGCCGGCCGCCCGCTTCTCGGCGATCTTGCGCTCGAGCTCGGCGAAGAGGTAGGGCGGCAGGCGCTCGAGGCGTGCGCTCTGCCTCATGTCTCCTCCAGCGCGCGAACGAGCTCCCGGCTGAGGGCCCCGCGGTACACCGGAAGCGCCCAGCCGGTCAGCGCCACGTCCAGGTCGCTCGCGACCTCGACCTCGAGGTCGCCGCCCTCCAAGTGGACGGTCACCGGGCTCTCGACCCCGCGCAGCGTCGCGGCCACCGCGGCGCCGGCCGCCCCGGTGCCCGAGGACATCGTCTCCCCCACCCCCCGCTCGAAGATGCGCGCGCTGATCTCGTGGTCGGACTCGCGCCGCCAGAACGAGACGTTGGTGCGGTTCGGGAACAGCTCGTGTCGCTCGATCTCCGGGCCGATCCGCGCCAGATCCAGGCTTTCGAGCTCGCCGCCGACCTCGATCGCGCACTGCGGGTTGCCGATCGACACGTGCTGGAAGCGGAGCTCGCGGCCGCCGGCGGTCATGGTGCCGGTGCCATCCTCCCCGCCCGAGGGATAGTCCTTCGAGCGCCGGCTTGCCCGGCCCATCTCGACGCGGCAGGTGGTCTCCCCGGTGATCCGCGGCCGGACCTCGCCCGCTGAGGTGAGGAGCGAGAAGGCGTCGCTCTGGGCCCAGCCGTTGCGGCGCAGGTACAGCACCGCCTGGCGCACCCCGTTCCCGGACAGCTCGGCCTCGGAGCCGTCGGGGTTGAAGATCCGCAACTCGGCCACGTAGCCGCCGCGATCGGTCTCGGAGAGCAGGAGCACTCCGTCGGACCCGATGCCGGTGTGCCGGTTGCAGAGCGCCCGCACGCGCTCCGGGGTCAGCTCGAACGGGAGCTCGCGCTGCTCGACGATCGCGTAGTCGTTGCCGAGCGCCTGCCACTTCTCGAACCGCACCGCGCGCCACTCTATCGGCGCCCTAGCGGGCGAGGGAGGCGATCTCGGCGGCCGCGTCGGAGGGCTCGCGACCGGTCAGATCCACCATCCGGACCCCGGCCATCTTGCGCATCCACGTGAGCTGGCGCCGCGCGTAGGCGCGCGTGCGCCGCTTCATGGCCTCGATGTCGCCGCGGAGGAGCTCCTCGAAGCCGATCGCCTCGCGCGCCGTCCGAGACGCCCCCCGGGCGACCGCGCGCCGGACCTCGGCCCCGGCCTCGGCGGCGATCCGCTCGGTGCGACGGTCGATCCGCTCGTAGAGCGGCTCGCGCTCCATCACGAGGCCGACCAGCAGCGTCGGGTGGCGGGTCTCGGCGGTCCAGAGCTGTGAGCGCCCCGGTTCGGGCTCCGGCTGGGGATCCTCGCCCATCTCGACCAGCTCGAGCACGCGGACGATCCGGCTCCGGTCGGTGGGCGGAACCGCCTCGGCCAGGCCGGGGGCACGGGCGGCGAGACGGGCGTGCAGGGCGGGGGCGCCCCCGCGCTCGAGCTCGCGCTCGATCCGCTCCCGCAGTCCGGGCCGCGGCGGCGGCCGGAGCTCGAGGTCGGACAGCGCCGCCCGCAGGTAGAGCCCGGTCCCTCCGACCACGATCGGCCGCCGCCCGGCGCCGAGCGCCTCGTCGATCTCGCGGTGGGCGAGCGCCATGTACTCGCCGACCGAGAAGGTCCGCTCCACCGGCACGAACGACTGCAGGCGGTGCTCGAGTCGGCGCCGCTCCTCCGCGGTCGCGGCCGCGGTCAGCGTCTCGAGGCCGCGGTAGACCTGGAGGGCGTCGGCCGAAATCGCCAACGGGTCCTCGGCTCGCTCCCGCAGGCGATCGGCCAGGGCAAGCGCCACGGCGGTCTTGCCGATCCCGGTCGGCCCGGACAGCGCGATGACCGCGGCCGGCACTACCCGGTGGCGACGCGGGCGAGCAACGCCTCCTCGCCCGCGAGCGTGGTGCTCGTGGCCCCGCGGATCTCCACGTCGACGAGCTCGCCCGGCCGGGCCAGGCCCGTGAAGTTGACGGTCTTGTTGTGACGGATCCGCCCGCGCAGCTTGGCCGGGTCGGTTCGGGAGGGGCCCTCGACCAGGACGTCCATCGTGCGCCCGACGAACCGCTCCGAGCGCTCTGCCGCCCTCCGCTGCACCAACGGCACCAGCCGCTCCATCCGCTCGCGCTTGACCCGGTGGGGGAGCTTGCCGTCCATTTCCGCGGCCTCGGTCCCCCGCCGGGGCGAGAACACGAACGTGAAGGCCGAGTCGTAGCCCACCTGCTCGACGACCTCGAGCGTCTGCTCGAAGTCCTCCTCCGACTCGCCCGGGAAGCCGACGATGATGTCGGTGGTGATCGCGCAGTCCGGGACGTGCTCCCGGATCATCGCCACCCGGTCGAGGTAACGCCCGCGGTCGTAGGTGCGACGCATGGCCTTGAGGATCCGGCTCGAACCCGACTGGAGCGGCAGGTGGATGTGCTCGCAGAGCGAGGGGAGCTCGGCGTGGGCGCGGATCACGTCCTCGCGCATGTCCTTCGGGTGCGGGCTCGTGTAGCGCACCCGCTCGATCCCCTCCACCGCGTCGACCATGGCGAGCAGCTCCGAGAAGCGGACCTTCTCGCCCTTCGGTAGGTCGCGGCCGTAGGAGTTCACGTTCTGCCCGAGCAGCGTGACCTCCTTGACCCCGTCGGCCGCCAGCCCCTCGACCTCGGTCACGATCTCGGCCGCCGGGCGTGACACCTCCCGCCCGCGCGTCGAGGGAACGATGCAGTAGGCGCAGACGCAGTTGCAGCCCTGCGAGATCTGCACCCAGGCCTGGAACTCGCGCTCGCGCTTCATCGGCAGGTGCCCGGAGAGGTCCTCGAACTCGAAGTAACCCTGGGCGGTCAGGCTGTCCGAGACCAGGAACTCGGCGAGCCGGTGGATCTGCCCCGGCCCGAACGCGACGTCCACGAACGGGAACTGCTCGAACACGCGCTCCTTCATCGACTGCGCCCAGCAGCCGCCGACGCCGACCACCCGCTCCGGGTCCTCGGTCTTGAGCCGCTTGGCCTCGCCGAGGTGCCCGACGAAGCGGCTATCGGCCGACTCGCGGATCGAGCAGGTGTTGAACAGGATGAGGTCGGCCTCGGCGCGGCTGGCCGCCTCGCGGTAGCCGAGCGACTCCAGCATCCCCTTCATGCGCTCGGAGTCGTGCTCGTTCATCTGGCACCCGAAGGTGGTGACGTGGTAGCGCCTTCCGGGCGAGCTCATCGCGGCCGAGGATACCCGCCGCTCGGGCCCGGCCAGACCCGCTCGGCGAGCGCCGGGTAGCGCTCCACGAACCCGTCGCGATCGAGCAGCAGCTCTCCCACGAAGCTGTGGTCGCGGCCGATGTAGCGCACCACCGCCTCGTGCGGGCTGCGCCGTAGGTGCTCGTAGCGCTGCTCGGAGCGGTGGAGCGAGAGGTCGGGCACCGACACCCAGGCCATCGTGAAGTCGGCCCCCTCGCCGCCCTCGTGGAGACGGTGGCGCAGGATGGGCATGGTGTTGGTCAGCGGGGAGAACCCGATATCGCAGTCGAGCGCCCTCCGGACGGCCTCCGTGTCGCCCCCCGGGTCGGGCAGTCCGAGGTCGCCCGAGGCCTGCGCTTCGCACTCCCAGCCTCCGTCGGCGCGGCGCCTCAGCAGCAGCCTGCGTTCCCAGCCGACGCCCGAGGCGCGTACCTCGAGCGCATCCGTCACGTACTCGTCGGCGGTATCGAGCTGGTAGTCGAGCCGGTAGCCGGTCGGCTCGACTCCGAGCTGGGTGCCCGAGGCGGTCAGCCGGGTCTTCTCGAGCCGCACGTGCGCGACCTCAGCGCGGAAGGAATCGACGCCCCGCCAGACGAGCAGCCGCTCGGCCACGTCACTTCGCGTAGTCGGTGGCGCGGCTCTCCCGGATGACGGTGACCTTGATCTGGCCTGGGTACTCGAGCTCCCGCTCGACGTCGCGGGCGATCTTGTGCGAGAGCAGCGTTGCCTCGTCGTCATCGAGCTCGTCGGGCTTGACGATCACCCGCACCTCGCGCCCGGCGTGCATCGCGTAGACCTTCTCGACGCCCTCGTGACGGGTGGCGATCGCCTCGAGCTCGTGCAGACGCTTGACGTACTGCTCGAGTGACTCCCCGCGCGCGCCCGGGCGGGCCCCGGAGAGCGCGTCCACAATCTGGACGATCACCGCCTCCACCGTCTGGGGCTCGACCTCGTTGTGGTGCGCCTCCATCGCGTGGGCGACCGCCTCCGCCTCCTTGTAGCGGCGGGCGAGCTGGCCGCCGACGAGGGCGTGCGGCCCCTCGACCTCGTGGGAGACCGCCTTTCCGATGTCGTGCAGTAGCGCCGCCCGCGCCGCGACCCGGGGGTCGGCCCCGAGCTCGCCGGCCAAGAGCGCGGCCAGCCGCGCGCACTCGATCGAGTGGTGGAGGATGTTCTGCCCGTAGCTCGTGCGGAACCGCAGCCGGCCGACCAGGCGGGTGAGCTCTGGGTGCAGCGAGCCGACGTTGGCCTCGAACACCGCCTGCTCGCCTGCCTCGACCACCCGCTGGTCCATCTCGGCGCGCGCCTGGTGGTAGGCCTCCTCGATCCGCGCCGGGTGGATCCTCCCGTCCTGGAGCAGCTTCTCGAGCGTCATCCGGGCGATCTCCCGCCGCACGCCGTCGAAGCCCGAGAGCAGGACCGCCCCCGGCGTGTCGTCGATGATGAAATCGATTCCGGTCAGCGTCTCGAGCACGCGGATGTTCCGGCCCTCGCGCCCGATGATCCGCCCCTTCAGCTCGTCCGACCTGAGCTCGACCACCGAGACCGTCGTCTCCACCGCGTGACCGCTCGCCACCCGCTGCATGACGGTCGCGAGGATGTTGCGCGCCCGCCGCTCGGCTTCCCGTTTGGTCTCCTCGTCGACCTGACGGACCAGTCGCGCGCTGTCGTGACGGAGCTCCTCCTCCAGCTCGCGGAGCAGAAGCTGGCGCGCCTGGCCGGCGCTCAGGCCGGCGATTCGCTCGAGCTCCCTGATGTGGTCGCGCTTCGATTCCTTGAGGCGCTCCGCGCCGAGCTCCACGTTGCGGCGTCGGTCCTCGAGCGAGCGCTCCCGGTCCTCGAGCTCCTGCGCGCGGATCTCGAGCGACTGCTCCCTGGCCCGGAGGCGCTCCTCGAGGCGGGCCAGCTCCGAGCGCCGGGCGCGCAGCTCGTCTTCGGCCTCGGGCGGCGGCTGCCGCTCGGGCGCGTGGGCGGGCACGCCAGCCGCCGGCGGCGGCTGCACCGTGGCCGGGCGCTGGGCGCGGGCGCGCTGACCCAGCACGAGGACCGCCGCCGCCACCGCGGCGGCCACCACGGCCGCCAACACGATTTCCATCGGTGTCCCTCCGTCCGGCGCCGGTGCGCCGGTCGCTTCTCATTGACGCGGCCCGGGCTAGGCCGCGAGACACCAGCCGTCGCTCAGTCGACGACGCGCGCCGTGACCGGCGCGCGGATCTCCGCTACGGACGCGCTCGTCTGCTCCTTTCCGGCTCGTCCCCCCGTGCTCTTGCTCTGCCTCTGATCAAGTCCCTATCGCTTGCGTCCATCCGATCCAAGCCATCCAAGACCCGCGCCAAAAGTGCGATTTTGCTGGAGATTTCTGTCTCGCGGCGGTCGCCTAACCGCCCCCAGAGGGTATCCCTCTATACCGGCCGGCGCAACCGCTGCGGGCCGGCGCGCACGCAGAGAGCGGCGTGTTCAGACCACGGCCCGGCGGGCGACCATCCTGACCACTTCGTAGGCGAGCTCGGGCTCGTAGCCCCGACGGACGAGCATCCGCCAGGCGCGGTCGCGTTCGCGGTCGTCGCGCGGCGGGGCCCCAAGGCGCTCCGCGAGCAGCTCGAGCGCGGCCGCGCGCTCGGCCCCGCGCTCCTGCTCCGCGAGCACCTCGTCGACCAGCGCGGGATCCACCCCGCGCCGCCGCAGCTCGCGGCCGATCCGCTCGCACCCCCAGCGCTCGAGCGCACGCTTGTCTTCGGCGAAGCGCCTGGCGTACGTGGCGTCGTCGAGGTAGCCGGCCGCGCGCAGCTCGGCGACCGCCGCCTCGATCGCCGCCGGCCCGACCCGTTTGCGCTCGAGGTACGTGCGCAGCTCGGCGACCGTCCGCTCGCGGGCGGCGAGCGCCCGGTAGGCCAGCTCGATGGCCCGCGCGCCCTCTGGGGCCGGCGGGGGTTGCTCGTCTGAGACCACCCGGACCTCGGGCCGTGGGGCGCTAGGCGGCGCGCTCCTCCGGTGGGGGCCCGGCCACCTCGGGTTCGATCGCCCCCGCGCCGTTGCCGGCCGGGGCCACTGCCACCGGCGTGACCTGCGGCTCGGCCCCGACCGCCTGGTAGATCTTGCGCTCGAGCTCCTCGGCCACCTCGGGGTGCTCGCGGAGGTAGCCCTTGGCGTTGTTGCGTCCCTGGCCGAGGCGCTCCTCGCCGTAGGAGAAGAACGAGCCCGACTTCTGGATGATCCCGTGCTCGAGCGCGAGGTCGAGGAGGCACCCCTCCGAGGAGATGCCTTGCCCGTACTCGATGTCGAACTCGGCCTGGCGGAACGGGGCGGCCACCTTGTTCTTGACCACCTTGACCCGCACCCGGTTGCCGATCGCCTCCGTGCCCTCCTTGAGCGTCTCGATCCTCCGGATGTCGAGCCGCTGGGAGGAATAGAACTTGAGCGCGCGCCCGCCGGGCTGGGTCTCGGGCGAGTTGTGGACCACGACGTGGTCGACGAGGTAGGTGTGGTTCCCCTCGATCTGCAGGTCGTAGCGACGCCGCTTCGAGGGGCGTTCGTGCTGGCGCGGCGGCGCGGGCTTACGGTACTTCCGCAGCACCGGCATCGGCGCCGCCTCGAGGCTCGTTCGCGACTTCAGGCGCGTGCCGTTGAGGTGCGCGTCGCTCGTGTCGGGGTGCCACCGGAAGCTCCCACGGAGATCGGGATGAAGCTTGTAGTCGAGTGAGGGGTGGACGTACGGCGCGATCCTCTCCTGGAACCGGCGGGCCCGCTCGCCGCTGAACAGCAGCTCACGATCGCGCACGGTGGGACGCCCCATCCCGAGCTCCTCACAGCGGCCGGCGAGGCGATGCTTGTCGGCCTCGCTCAGCGACTTGCTGTAGATCACCGCCTTGCCGTACCCCCGGCGGGCGTAGTGGCCGGAGTAGGTGCCGTCGTCGCAGTACCACGCGGCGATGGCGCGCTCGTCGAGCTCCTCGATGAGCTCGTGGCTGACCGTCCGCGTTCCGTCGCTGAGATAGGCCGCGTCGTGCAGCCACGCGAGCTGCTGCATCGGAATCGTGTCGAAGCCGATGCCGTTGCCGGTCGGGCCGATCTCGTGGGCGAACGGAGCAAGCATCTCGTGCTTCCACTGGCAGTACTCGCGCTGGCTCTCTCCGTGGCCCACTCGGAACGCCACGTTGTGGTCTGAGGCGACTCGGAGCGAGCCGTCGCCGAGCAGGCTGCCGACTATCAGCTTGAGCTGATCCTCGCGCAGGTCATAGTGCTCGACGGCGGTCAGGACCTCCTCGCCAACCTCGATCTCGCCGGCGTGCCGCTCCCCGTCCGGCGTGAAGATCAGGTGATTGGGCGTGCAGGCGAACTTGCGCACGCCCGAGCCCCCCGCCGCCGCGACCTCGAACTGCAGCCACTCGTCGGTCTCGCCGTTGTCGTACCACTCGACCACCCGGCGCGGCGATATCTCCCCGGTCTCCGGATCCATCGACATCACCTCGACGGGGAGCCTCTGGTTGACGACCTTGCCGATCTTCTCGGTGCTCCCATCTGCCAGGACCACCCGGGCGTCGCCGTGGAAGCACCCGAACATCACCCCGACCTTCTCCCGGATCTGGTTGGTGAAGACGCACAGCGTGTTGGCGCGGTTCAGGTTGCCGGCCAGCTTGCGCATCGCCTGGCTCATCATCCGCGCCTGGACCCCGACCGTCTGGTCGCCCATCTGGCCCTCGAGCTCGGCCTTGGGGGTGAGGGCGGCCACCGAGTCGATCGCCACCACGTCGACCGCGCCCGAGCGGATCAGGAGATCGGCGATCTCGAGCGCCTGCTCGCCGTGGTCGGGCTGGGAGACAAGCAGCTCGTCGATGTCCACGCCGATCCGCTTGGCGTAGGCCGGGTCCATCGCGTGCTCGGCGTCGATGAACGCGCAGATGCCGCCGAGGCGCTGCGCGTTGGCCAGCAGGTGGTAGAGCAGCGTGGTCTTGCCCGAGGACTCCGGGCCGAAGATCTCGACGATCCGCCCGCGAGGCAACCCGCCGACCCCGAGCGCGAGGTCGAGCGACAGCGCGCCGGTGGGGATGGCCGACACCCTGACCTGCGCCGCCTCGTCCCCCATGCGCATGATCGAACCCTGCCCGAACTGGCGCTCGATCTGGCCCAGGGCGCTCTTGAGCGCCGACTCCCGCGCCTTGGCGACCTTCTCCTGGTCCTTGTCCATAACCGTTGCCGCTCCCTCTCTGTCTGAGGTCCACACCGTAGGAGTCGGCTCGGACGCAACCTCGCCCCCCGGAAGGCGTGCGCGGGGCGCCGGCGGGTCCGAACCGCGCCCCTGCCACAGTTGGGGCATGCCCATCCACCCGGCCGCCGCCAAGGGGTTCGCCCGCTCCGCCGCCGCGTACGAGCGGGGGCGACCGGAATATCCGCCGGCCGCGATCGAGTGGGTGCGCGAGCGCCTCGACCTCGGCCCCGGTCGCACGGTCGTGGACGTGGCCGCGGGCACCGGCAAGCTGACCCGCCCGCTGGCCGCCACCGGGGCGGAGGTGATCGCGGTCGAGCCGGTGGCGGCGATGCGCGAGGCCATCGGCCCCGGGGTGCGGGCACTCGAGGGGACGGCCGAGTCCCTCCCCCTCCCCGACGAATCGGCCGACGCGGCCACCGTCGGGCAGGCGTTCCACTGGTTCGACGGAGACGTGGCGCTGGCCGAGCTCCATCGCGTGCTGCGCCCGGGCGGCGGCCTGGCCCTGGTCTGGAACCGCAGGCGGGTCGAGGACCCGGTTCAGGCGGCGCTCGAGGAGATCTTGGCGCCCCACCGGGGGTTCGTCCCGAGCCACCGCCGCGAGCGCTGGCACGAGGCGTTCGAGCGGACGCGGCTCTTCGGGCCGTTCGAGGAGCGCCGCTTCCCCAACGAGCAGGTCCTCGACGCCGACGGCCTCGCCGACCGGGTCGGATCCATCAGCTTCATCGCCGCGCTCGCCGACCCGGCCCGGGAGGACGTGCTCTCGGCGGTCCGCGCGCTCGCGGCGGACGGGCCGGTGACGCTTCGCTACCTCGGCGAGGTTCAGATGTGCCGCAGGTCCCCTGACAGCAGCGAGAACATCACCAGGTCCTCACGCTCGCCCTTGCGGCGGCGGTAGCGGCGCAGCAGCCCCTCGCGGGTGAAGCCGGCGCGCTCGGCGAGGCGCTGCGAGGCCTCGTTCGCCGGGTTGGCGAGGAGCTCGACCCGCTCGAGGCCAAGTTGCTCGATCCCCCAGCGCGAGACGAGCACCGTGGCCCGGGTCCCCACCGAGCGCCGGCGGGCCTGTGCCGTGACCCAGTAGCCGATCTCCGCCTTGCGGTCCTCCCAGTCGAAGCGGGCGAGCCCGCAGGAGCCGAGGACCTCGCCCGAGCCCGCGTCGGTAACGGCGAGCCCCACCTCCCGTCCGGCCAGCCGCTCGAGCTCGGATTGGGTGACGTAGCCCCTCGCCTCCCGCTCCGAGTACGCCGAGGGGATCGCGGTCCAGCGCGGGATCTCCGGGTCCTGGCAGGCGACCACCAGCGCGGGGACGTCCGAGTCGCGCCAGGAGCGTAGGGCGATGACGTCGTCGCACAGCGGCGGATCCGGCAGGGGGATCTGCGGCATGGGAGAAAGTTAGGGGCCGGCCTCGGCGGCCGCCGGGAGCTCGAGGCGCGCGAGCGGGTCGTAGATCGCTCCCTGAGGACGGAGCGTCGAGCGGTACAGGGTGAGCGTCGCGGCGCCGAAGGGCTCGGGCGGCGGCCCGCGGGGCTCTAGCGGCGCGGCCCGGGCGCCGCGCCGCACGCGCGCGAGCGTGATGTGCGGCCAGAACGGACGCCGCTCCGGCCGGTAGAGCCCGGCTGCCTCGAGGGCGTCCGACAGCGCCGCCTGCAACCCGGTCGCCCGCCCGGCCTCGTCCCCGAGGTCGAGCGCGAACAGCCGCGGCCGCCGTGGAGGGATCGGTCGGACCTCCCCGGGGGTCAGGCGGGCGGCGTGCAGCGGCGCGGCGGCCCCCGCGGCCGCCCTCCAGATCGCCTCGACGTCCGCCTCGAACTGCCAGCCCAGGAAGACCAGCGTCACGTGCAGCGCCTGAGCGGCGACCGGGCGCAGGTCTTGGCGGCCGGCCACGAGCGCCTCGCGCCACGCCGCGAGCGCCGCACGATCCGCCTCCGCCGGCTCCAGCGCGAGGAACAGCCGGGCACGCGGCCGGCCGGGGCGGCCCCGCTCGCCCTCAGAGCGCCGGTTCCTCGCCACGCAGGAGCCCAAGGAGCATGTGCATGGCGACCGTCGTGGCGCGGTCGCGGATGTCCGCCCGGCCGCCGGGGAGCCGCGCCTCGCGCGCGGCCTCCGGACCGCCCTCGAGCTTGACCGACCAGCAGACGTA
>DASQXU010000333.1:0-3358 GCA_035639555.1 Thermoleophilaceae bacterium | reverse complement strand
GCGAGTAGGCGCAACCCGAAGCCGCGACTTCGTGTCGTGGCGATCATCTGCGCTGCGGTTGGCGCAGCCACCGCCCTCTCGCCCGCCGCCGCCGCCGACCCCCTTCCCCCTGCCCTCGCTCACCCGAGCACGGCCCACACGGCAAAGGCCCGAGCTCGAAAGATCCGAGCTCTGGTGATCAAGCACGCGCACAGTTCAATTCTCACGGCGCTCAAGCGACGACTCGGTTCGCGGCTCGTGGTGCGTTCGACGCGCCGCTCGAGGGCGCGGGCCGCCGCCACAAGGCGCTACGACCTCGTAATCGTCGATGGGGACGATCTCTCGCCGCGGCGGATGGCGCGCCGGTCAGAGCTCGGCCGGTTCCTGGCCGCGGGGCGATGGGTGCTCGCCTCGACACGCGTGCCGCCCACCATAGGAGGGCCCTCTCCCGTCACACCGGGCTGACGACCTTGCCGCGCCTCGGCCGCCGCACCGAGCGGCACCGCCGGCCGATGTTCCTGTTTGCCCGCGGACGAGTTGGCCACTCGCAGCGCACGTTCATAGTCGACATCCGAACCCTCTCCCCCTCCGGATCGGGGCACTTGAGGCCCCGCCAGCGCCGTCGGGCGCGGGCGCGCGCGGCGCGCGGAGCGGCCCGACTCCTTGAGAACGCGCTCCAGGTAAAGCCCGCGCAGGTGATCGGCCAAACGGCGCCTCAGGGGGACAGCGGCCTGCCCCCAGAGGTCCAGCACGTGGCCTGGACCGTCGTGCAGCAGGGCACTGCCACTCCGCCGCCGGGGAGCTGGACCGGCGATCGGCAGGGAATCGATGTCCCGACGCCCGGCCAGCAGGGGTCGAGCTGGACACGATCAACCACAACCTCGACGTCTTCTTGGACAACGCGTCGCGACCGCAGGGCAACTTCCAGGTGGTGACCTACAACGTCAACGGCTCGTTCAGCCCCGCGGACGGCGGGATCTTTTTTCAAATGAACAACCCGTTCCATCTCTTCGCCAACCCCGACAAGTTCCTCGAGAGGGCGTGGTGGACCGGTCACGCGATGCCCAGCATCACGCCACTCCCCGGAGCCGCCCAGAACAACCTGATCTGGCAGGCGAACGAGCCGTCCACTCCGAATGAGGAGACGACGTACACCTCCGGCAATGACTTCGCGATCGGCTTCAGCGCCCAAGAAGGGCCAAGCGCGAGCTACACGATCAACAACGAGCAGGAGCACACCATTGCCGACTGGGGCGTGGCGTCACAGATGACCCCGAATCAGGCGGTCGGCTGGGACTTCAGCGCGCGCCACCCGTGCGACACTCGCCAAGACCTCTCCGGCCAGAACGGCTGCTTCGACGAGGCCTTCCTCCACGACGGCACGCCCAACAAACCGAATGACCTCTCCCTCAATCAGTTCCAATTCGACGCCTCGGCGCGCTGGCGGACCAAAGGGGTGCTAACGGGCCAGGACGCCGACCTCGGCTTCCTCCTCGGCAGCCCGGTCGAGCTCGAGGACACCTGGTGCCAGTACTGGGCCGTCGCGGTCTGCGGTAACCAGCGATACGGTCAGGGCCGCGTCGTCAATGAGACCCCGGACGAGTACTTCATCGACGTCTCGGTGGTCAACCCGATCCCGGTGCAGTCTCTGACGTTCTCGCCCAACCCGGCGAACGGCACCACGCACCAGAAGGTGACCGGGACGGTGACCCTCCAGCGCGCGGCCCCGATGGACATCACGGTGCTGATCTCCTCGAACAGTCAGAACGCGGTCGTCGGCCAGGGGAGTAACGGCGGCTCGACCTCGATCGTGATCCCGAAGGGCAGCACGAAGGGCACTTTCACCGTGCAGACGAACGACAACGGGCTGAGACGGGGCGGCCACACCACCGCGGCGATCAGCGCCTTCTACACGACAGCGACCGTCAACCAGCTTCAGATCAACAAGCCCTGAGCGGGCACGCCGCGCCCCGGCGCAGGACGCTCACCGGGCGCCGAGCTGCTCCGCCCACCAGTCGACCGCGTCCGCCAGCGTCCGCTCGAGCGGGATCTTCGGCGCCCAGCCGGTCGCGGCATGCAGCCGCTCGGCCGAGCCTCGGACCTCGGGCACCTCGTGCGCGCGGACCCGCCCGGGGTCCACCTCGATCCGTACCGCGACCCCGCCCGCCCGCCCGACCGCCCCGGCCAGCTCGCGCGCCGTGCGTGAGCGCCCGCTGCACACGTTGTAGACGCCGGCCGGCAGTTCGAGCGCGGCCACGTAGGCGCGGACCACGTCCCGGACGTCCGTGAAGTCGCGGGCCGCGTCGACGTTCCCGAGCCTGACCACCGCCTCGGCTCGGCCCTCGAGGCGGGCCTGCGCAACCTGCCGGGCGAGCGTGCCGATCAGGTAGTCGTCCGACTGCCCCGGACCGGCGTGGTTGAACGCGCGCATCCGGATGACCCGCAGGCGGTGGGCGTCGGCGTACTGGGCGCCGAGCAGGTCGCAGGCGGCCTTCGACACCGCGTAGGGGTTCTGCGGGCGAAGCGGCGCGTCCTCTTCGACGGGGAGCCGCGCGGGAGGGCCGTACACCTCACCCGATCCGGCCAGAACGACCGGCGCGTCGGGCGCCTCGGCGCGCACCGCCTCCAGCAGGTTGAGGGTCATCTCGAGGTTCCCGATCAGCGGCTCGGCCGGCGCCTTCCAAGCGCGCCCGACCGAGGCGAGCGCGGCCAGGTGGAAGACGGAGCCCGGCCGACGTTCGGCGACGAACGAGCGCACCGCCGGGCCGTCGAGCAGGTCGAGCTCGCCGCGGCTCGGGGCCAGCGGGGCGTCGCCCCGCGCCCGCAGGCGAGCGACCAGGTGGCCGCCCACGAACCCGCGCCCGCCGGTGACGAGCGGCGGCTCTCCGCTACCGGCGGGGGCCATCCCAGCCCGCGACCCGGTGGGTCACCTCTCGCGGGGGCTTCCGTGGGTCACGAGCTCCTGCTCGCGCATCCACGCGATGGTGCGCGCGATCCCCTCCTCGACCCCGATCCGGGCCTCCCAGCCGAGCAGGCGGCGCGCCTTCTCGACCGACGGCCAGCGGCGCTGGACGTCGACCTCGAAGCTCGGCAGGTGCCTGAGCTCGAACTCCGCGGGGTCGCGGCCGGCGGCCTCCCAGACCACCCGCGCGATCTCGGCCACGGTCAGCTCGTGCGACGCCGAGATGTTGAAGTCCTCGTTCTCGCCGCCGGTGTGCGACATCGCGGTCACGATGCCGTCGGCGATGTCGTCGACGTGGGTCAGCGTCCGCGTCTGCTCGCCCGAGCCGAAGATCTCGAGCGGCCGCTGCCCCGCGAGCACCTTCTTGATGAGGTCGGGAACCGCGTGGGCGATTCCCGGCTCGGGGTCGGGCAGCTC
>DASQXU010000332.1:0-2041 GCA_035639555.1 Thermoleophilaceae bacterium | reverse complement strand
GCGGCCGCGAGCCTTAGCTCGGACGGTCGGACGGGCGGGACGCACCTTTTCTAGCGCGGCTCGGGGCGACGCGTGGCGGTTCGTCCGGCATCTTGGGGTAGACGGGTGGCCACGGGGCGTCGAGTAGGCCGGTCGCGCGGTCGCGCTCGTACATGGAAAGCATCGGCTCGAGCGACTGTGGGGCCTCGTCGATGTCCTTCCACGGGTCGCCGAGCCGGTGGAGGCGGTCGGGGACGGTGGCCAGGGTCAGCTGGTCCGGGTGCAGCTCGAAGACCTCCTCCCAGCGCAGCGGGGCGGAGACCTGGGCGCCCGGCCGGTCGCGCACCCCCCACGCGCCGAAGACCGTCTTGTGCGGGGCGTTCTGGTTGTAGTCGACGAAGATCCGCGCGCCCCGCTCCTCCCGCCACCACGCGGCGGTGATGGTGTCGGGGCAGCGGCGCTCGAGCTCTCGGGCGACCGCCACCGCGGCGGCACGCACGGCGTAGGAGTCCCAGCGCGGTGCGAGTCGGACGTAGACGTGCAACCCCCGGTTGCCGGTGGTCTTGGGGTAGCCGACTACTCCGAGCTCGTCCAGCAGGGCCCTGAGCTCTTCGGCAGCCCGGCGGACGTCCGAGAAGTCGGTGCCCGGCTGCGGGTCGAGATCCAGGCGCAGCTCATCGCAGTGCTCGGGGTCCGCGGCCCGGTAGGGCCAGACGTGGAAGCCCAGGCATCCGAGGTTGACGGCCCAGACGACATGGGCACGATCGGCGACCACCAGGGCCCGCGACGGCGTGCCGTTCACCGTCGTCACCGTCGTCGTACGCAGCCACTCGGGCGCGTTCTTCGGGACGCGCTTCTGAAAGAACGACGGCCCTCCGGCGCCGTGGGGAAAGCGCTGCATGAGCACCGGACGGCCGCCCATCGTCCGCAGCAGCGGCTCACCCGCGCGCAGGTAGTAATCGACGAGGTCGCGCTTGGTCTCCCCGCGCTCGCCGAACAGCACCTTGCCGGGACTGGAGAGCGGGACCTCGCGCCCGTCGAGCTCCAGCACCTCCTCGTCGCCGACCACCACGAGCGGACCGTACAAGTTCGGCGTCCGCGCTTTGCTCGCGGCCCGGGCGGCGCCGGCTGCGGATGACGCCTTTCGCCGCGCCACCGCGTCGCGGCGATCGGCGCGGCGAAAGTCGCGCCCGAGTCGTCTTGCGACCCTCCATCAGGGGGCCCGGGTAATCCTGAGACCGGCCGCTCGCCGCGAGGCTCGGGATACTCGAAGCCCCAGAAACCCGCTCCCCCTACAACGGGCCTGAATGGTCAAGTTCGAGAGTGATCTGACGGCCGGTGTACCGGGTTGCGCATAGACGGCGGTCTTTGGCGTTGGTTCTGCGGTCATCCGTCACAAGTCCGTGGGTATCTCGTCGGCCACATACCTCGGCGTGTACCGACGCCGATGCGGGGGGTGTCCGCGCGTTTCCCCGTCAGGTCTCGGGCGGATGGTCGCGATTGTCCGGACCGCGTGGATGGGGTTTCGCTAGGCGGGAATCACGCCGAGCTGTTTCATCTGCGAGAAGACGTCGACGACGCCCCAGGTCTCACGATTCGGCCGCCCGCGAAGCGGAAGATTTGCCGGTCGGTGGGAGGCCCATGTATCCGCCCTGGTGCGTCCCAGTGACCCGAGTTGCGGCTGACGACCTTGTCCCCCTCCGCGATCAGATCCTCGATCGTGACGTGAAGGTCGGGGTAGGCAAGCCGGGCGAACACCTCCTTCAGTTTGCGCTCCTGTCGTTTCGAGGGGCTATGGCGTGCGGATGAGCGCGCGGGCTCGTCGATCCTCTTGGAGATGAGCTCCGCATCGCCGGTGTTGATGGCGTCAGTGAAGCGTCTGGCCGCCGCGCGCGGGCCTTGGGCCTCGTTGGCGGATATTTGGCGCCGCGGGCGCCGACCGGGGAGGCGGCCCGGAACAGCTGCACGGGCCGACGCGGCAGAGCCGGAGTTCATCTCGCCGACCTCAGTAACGATGGGACGTCGGCGACTGGCCCGAGGTGCGTCAGCTTGTCGGGGTTGA
>DASQXU010000331.1:0-2645 GCA_035639555.1 Thermoleophilaceae bacterium | reverse complement strand
CACGCGCTCGCGGAGGACCACCGGCAGCTCGACGAGCGGACGCTCGAGATGAGGGTGCGCCGGGGCGTCCGCTTCCAGGACGGCGAGCCGCTGACCGCTCACGACGTCAAGCGGAACTTCGACGAGATGCAGCGCTGGGCTGCCCCGCACCCCCCGGGCACCTGGCTGAACTTCGCTCCGGAGACCGTGTGCGAGTGCCCCGACGACCACACAGTCCGCTGGACCTTCCCCCAGCCGGACGGGCTCGCGGTGGGCAAGATGCGCGGGTTCCACATCGGGAGCCGCCGCTTCTGGGACGAGATCGGCTTCGGCTACCGCAAGCTGGGCAGCGGCGAAGGCCACTGGTGAGTGATCGACGCGCCGGGCCCGTGGGGCACCGGACCGTTCACGCTCGTCGAGGGCTACTCGTCGATCTCAACCATCTGCGCGATCCAGCGGCCTGAGCCGTTCGCCTGTTCCTGGCTGATCGAGGGCGAAGAGCGCGCCGACCGGGTGGTCCTCGAGGCGAATCGCGACCACTGGAACAAGCAGCGCGGGCCGCGCCTCGAGCGCGTCGTCTTCCGCAACGACCTCTCGCCCGAGGAGGCCCTCGACGCCTGCCTATCGGGCGACGGCGAGGTGGACATCGTGACGGAGGTCTCGCCCGCCGACGCCGAGCGGGTGAGGTCCTCCGAGCACGCCGAGCTCGTCGAGTACGACGCCAACCGGGTGCTCGTGGGGATCGTCAACCGCTACGAGTCCTCGGGCGCGCCGCTCGGGGACAAGCGCGCCCGCCAGGCGCTCAACCTCGCCGTGGATAAGGAGCGGCTGATCGCGGAGGGACTCGGCGGCTACGCGAACCCGCTGTGCGCGCTGACGCCCTCCTGGTGCGGGGGTTACCCGGCCGACGCGAAGCCCTACGACCAGGACCCGGAGCGCGCCCGGTCGTTGCTGAACGACGCGGGCTGGCCCGAGGGCCGGCCGCTAGCGATCGCGGCGCCGGCGCCCTTCGAGGGACTCGCGCGCATGGTGGCCAGCGACGTCGAGTCGGTGCTGGGCCTCGACGCGGAGGTGATCGCCGTGCCCGAGGAGGGGATGCTCGCCGGCGCCCGAGCGCTGGTCGAAAAGAAGCTCGACCCGCCCTGGGACGTCCTCCTCCATGTCTGGTTCGACCTCAGCTCGGAGTTGCCGCCCGCGGCCGTGCATCGGGAGTTCTTCGGCTCCGACGGCGCGTTCCGAGCCGGGCCCGAGGACGAGGGATTCGACCGCCTATACGCGGAGCTGGTCTCGAAGGCCGACCCGCAGGACGCGGTCGCGGTGGCCGAGCGGATCGACTCGTACGTGCTCGACGAGGCGCTCGCGCTGTTCTTGTGCGCCCCTAAGGCGCTCTACGCCGTCAACCGCTTCGTGCGCTTCAATCCCTACCGCACGACGTTCGAGCTGGCCGAGACGGAGGTCACCGAGGAGCACTGGTCGCGGAGGACATGACTGGGCCCGTGCCGCCCCCTCCGCTTCTCAAGCAGCGCCGCGATTAGCGCGCTCTGCGCACTCCGCACCGTCAGCAATTCGCGGTGAACGGTCGCGCCTAGCCCCTCGCTCATCAGGCTGCCCGGCGCGGCGGGGTGGCTTCGTCGTACAAGGGCCCGAGCCGCCATCTCACGGGGTAGATGCATTTTGCGCCCTCCTGGATATCCGGTGCCGTCACGTACCGGCCATTAGCTTCCTCCTGCGGCGAGGCCAGACTTCCCGCGCGCCGCCATTCCCGTCTGCTCGCGGCGCCGACCGCACCCGGCGCGATGACGCTCAGACGCCGTCCCGCATCCGGCGCGCTGAGGCGCCCTCAGTTGCGCTCAGTTCGTTCCCTCGAAATGGTTCCCGAACGAGAAGAGGCGCCCGCAGGCGGCTCCATTTGTGGCCCACTGATCGCGGCGTCGATCGGCGTGCGGCTGCCCCTCGGCTTCACGAACCTCCGCATGCTCCCGATGAACCAGCCGCGGGCGCCCGGGACGTGCTCATTCCTCGGCCTTGCCGCAGTGGCCCCCGAGGTGTAGGAAGCACGGAGATCCGAGGCGAGAACCGACGAGGCTAGCCCGAGCGCCCGATCGAGATCGCCGTCAACGAGCGAATGGAGGAATGAGTGCCTGACCGCATCGTCCTGCTCAAATGGAAGCCGGAGACCAGCGAGGAGCAGGTGCAGGCCGCGCTTGAGAAGGCCGATGGCCTGACCGAGATCCCGGGGGTCGTGAGAATCACCCTCGGGCGGGACACCTCGGGAGCCGAGCACGGCTACACCCACGCGCTCATAATCGAGCTGGACCCCGAGTCCTCGCTCCCCGACTACCTCGACCACCCTATCCGCCGCCGCTACCACGAGGAGCAGCTCGCGCCGATCGAGGAGCAGCGCATCGAGGTCAACCTGCCGGCAGCGCGCACGCTGCGCCCGCATGCCGGCAGCGAATGGGAGTGGGCTGGCTACAGGGGCTTTTAGCTCCTACTGAACGAGCAGCAGCACAAGACGACTCGACGGCCCGCGAGGTCAGCCGCTTCGACCTCACGGAACCCGACCGCCATGCACTGGTCTATCGGTTCGTATCGACGACGACGCGGCCGCGCACCCGGCCGTCGAGCACGTCGCGCGCCGTGTCCAGCACCTGGTTCAACCCGAT
>DASQXU010000330.1:0-2696 GCA_035639555.1 Thermoleophilaceae bacterium | reverse complement strand
GAGGTTGAGCTGCGAGAGCTCGGCGGTGCCGAAGTCGGTCTCCCAGCGGACGGGCTCGTCGGTGTCGATCGTCCGCTCGCCGCCGGGGCCGATCACCGCGAACCCGTGGTTCTGGCTCGTGATCTCGATCCGGCCGGTAGCGAGGTCCTTGACCGGGTGGTTCGCGCCGCGGTGGCCGAAACGGAGCTTGAAGGTCTCGAGGCCGACCGCCCGGCAGAGCAGCTGGTGGCCGAGGCATATCCCCCACACCGGCGCCCTGCCGACGAGCTGGCGGACGGTGTGGACCACGTGGTCGAGCGCGGCCGGGTCACCCGGGCCGTTGGCCAGGAAGACCGCGTCGGGTTCGCGGGCAAGGAGCGACTCGGCGCTGGCGCTCGCCGGGTGCAGCTCGAGGCGCACCCCGCGCTCGCGGAGGTTGCGGACGATCGAGCGCTTGATCCCGGTGTCGATTCCGACCACCAGCGGCCCTGGGTTGTCGGGATCGAGCACGATCTTCTCCTCGGGACCGACTTCGCGGACCAGGTCCTGGCCGGCCATCGGCGGCTCCGCCGCGACCCGCTCGATCGCCTCGCCCTCAGGGAGCTCGGCGCCGAACACGCCGCCGCGCATCGCGCCCTTGTCGCGGATGTGGCGGACGAGCGCGCGGGTGTCGATGCCGCTCAGAGCGGGCACGCCCTGCTCGCGCAGCCACCGGAGCCAGCCGGCGCGGTCGACCCCCTCGCGCATGATCACCGCGCGCGCGTGCACGCGGTCCGATTCGGTGTGGTCGGGGGCGACCCCGTAGTTCCCGACCAGCGGATAGGTGAAGACGATGATCTGGCCCCGGTAGCTCGGGTCGGTGACCGCCTCCTGGTAGCCGGACATGGAGGTGTTGAAGACCACCTCGCCCGTGGCCGGGGGCTCCGCGCCGGCGATCTCGCCGTCGAACCGGGCGCCGTCCTCGAGGAGCAGGTAGCCCGCCCCCCGGGACATCAGCCGACCGCCCCGAGCGCGAACGAGCGCTCGCGGTAGGCGACCGCCCCTCCGGCCAGGGTCATCCGCACCAGACCGCGCAGACGACGGCCGGCGAACGCGCAGTTCGAGGAGCGGCTCTCGTAGCCGGATTCCCCGACCTCCCACTCGGCGTCGAGGTCGAGCAGCGCCACCGCCGCCGGCGAACCGGGGGCGAGCGAGGGCACGGCCAGGCCGAACGGCGCGCCTCCGGCGGTCATCCGCTCCACGAGCAGCCCGAGGTCGAGCACCCCGGGAACGACGAGGCCGCTGTACAGGGCGGCGAAGGCCGTCTCGAGGCCGGTGACGCCCATCGGCGCGAGCTCGAACGGCTGCTCCTTCTCCTCGCGGGCGTGGGGAGCGTGGTCGGTGGCGACGCAGTCGATCGTGCCGCGGCGCAGCGCCTCGATCAGGGTTTGCCGGTCGGCCTCGGTGCGCAGGGGCGGGTTCATCTTGAACTGGGCGTCGAGCGAGCGAACCGCCTCGTCGGTCAGCAACAGGTGGTGCGGGGTGACCTCGGCGCTGAGCTCCGTGCCGGTCGCCTTGGCCCGCTCGATCGCGACGACCGACTCCCGCGCCGAGACGTGCTGCACGTGGATGCGCCCCCGCTCGTAGGCGGCGAGCTCGGCGTCCCGGGCGATCACCGTCGACTCGGCCACCGACGGGATCCCGGCGAGCCCGAGTGAAGCCGACACCTCGCCCTCGTGCATCACGCCGCCGCCCGAGAGGGTCGGGTCCTCCTCGTGCAGCGCGAGCGCCCGGCCGGCCAGGCGCTGGTACTGGATGGCCTGGCGCAACACGCCGGCCGAGTGGACCGGCGCGCCGTCGTCGGTGAACCCCACCGCGCCGGCGTCCGCGAGCTCGGCCATCTCGGTCAGCTGCTGGCCCGCCTGCCCGCGGGTGATCGCGGCGAGGAAGCCGGTGGGGATGCGGGCCTCGGCCCGGGCGCGCTCGCGTAGCGAGAGCAGCACCGGAGCGGTGTCGACCGGCGGATCGGTGTTCGGCATCGCGAGGATCGCGCAGTAGCCGCCGGCCGCCGCCGCCCGCGTGCCCGAGTCCAGGTCCTCCTCGTCCTCGCGACCGGGGGTGCGGAGGTGGACGTGGGGGTCGACGAACGCGGGGACGGCGTGCAGCCCCTCGGCCTCGACGACCTCGGCGTCGTCGGGCGCCCGAAGGCGCTCGCCGATCTCGGCCACCTCGCCCCCGCGAACCAGCAGGTCGGCGACGCGGTCGATCCCCGCGCGCGGGTCGAGCAGGCGGGCGCCGCGCAACAGCAGGGTGGCCGGGCGCGACGGGGCGCGGTCGAGACCCCTCACGCCGGCTGGGGCTCCGTGGTCTCCTCCCTCGCCGCGCCGCCGCGGGGCGCCGGCGACGGGGCGCCGGCCAGCAGCTCGTAGAGGACGGCCATCCGCACCACGACCCCGGACTCCACCTGCTCGGTGATCAGGGCCTGGGGGGAGTCGATCACCTCGGCCGACAGCTCGACCCCTCGGTTCACCGGCCCCGGGTGCATCAGCAGCTGCCCAGGGCGCAGGCGGCGGCCGTCGATCTGGTAGCGGGCGGCATACTCGCGCAGCGAGGGAACGAACGAGCCGGTCATGCGCTCGTGCTGCATCCGCAGGGCGTAGACCACGTCGGCCTCCGGAAGCTCGTCGAGCGTGTACCGCACCCGGCACCCGAGCGACTCGATCTCGCGCGGGATGAGG
>DASQXU010000329.1:0-4072 GCA_035639555.1 Thermoleophilaceae bacterium | reverse complement strand
CGCCTGACCTCCGCGGCGCCGATATACGGGCTCGTCACCGCAGCACGAAGCCGGTGCCCAGGTCGTCACGCGGGTCCAGCACGAAACGGTGCTCGCCCGTCCGGAACGCCCTCCCCTCGACCTCGGTGAGCACGCCACTAGGGACGCGGCCAACGACGTACGCGCGGAACGACGTTCCGATGATGGAGTCATTCCGCCAGCTCGCCCCGTCTTCGAGGGCGCCGTCGTCCGCGAGCAGCGCCGTGCGGGCGGACGTCGCCGAGCCCGTGGGGGAACGGTCGACCTCACCGTCGGCGAAGATCACGACGTTGCGGTGGTGACCGGGACGCAGCTCCTCGTAGATCACCGTCCCATATATCCCCGACAGCCGTGGGTCATCTGGATGGACAGCCACGTCAGTCCCTTCGAGCGCGGCCTTGATCTCGCGGCCTGCGCGAATCAGCTCCGGAAGCACCTCCGCGGAGACGGGAAGGCCGAGCCGCGCAGCCGGTACGAACGCGTAAATGGCGCCGCCGTACGCGACGTCGACCCGCAGATCGCCAGCCGCGACGCCGCGCGCGACCACGTAGGCGGGGACGTTTCGGAACGCCACCCGCTCCACCGCCCCCGCGCGGCACACCACGCGCGCCACGACGCGTCCAGATGGAACGTCGATCGTCACGTCGACCTCCCCGTCGGCCGGCGCGGCAACGCGGCCGGAGTCCACCGCCCATGCCCCGAGCGCGATCGTGCCGTGCCCACACGCCGTGGAGTAACCGTCCTTGTGCCAGAAGAGCACACCGAAGTCGGCGCCGTCGTCGTCCGGCGGAACCACGAAGCATCCATACATGTCGGCGTGGCCGCGCGGTTCGTGGCACAGCAGACGCCGGACGCGGTCGACATCATCCGAGGTGCTCGCATGGTCACGGCGAGCGAGCACCGATCCAGCCGGAATCTCCACGCTCCCCTCGTCCACGATCCGGAACGGCTCACCCGCCGTGTGATAGTCCGTCGCCGCGATCTCCACCGACCGCAGTATCCCAGCCGTGTAGCGCCCCAGAACTGCCGCGGTTGCCCCGCGTTGAGCATGATGTCGAGGGGCAGTCCCGCCGGGCTCGGCGGGCATCCCGACGTGCTTTGGTAGGGGTCCACGACCGCCACCGAAGCCCGCGAGTGCCGCTGCTGTAATGGACTCCGGAGCGGCTGAGCGGTGTCAGCCCTCGCCGCTCCTTCCGCGCAGAGGTGCGTCGCCCGCCGCGACTGGCAGCCCCGGTCCGCCCTGAAGCAGCGAGGCCAGGTTCGTAGATCCGCGCCCCGCGAGCCGCGGAAGCACTACCAGCCGCGCTCGGCCTCCGCGAACACCTGGCAGGAGGCATAGGAGTCGTCGTGATCGGTGGCGGGCACTTCACCATGGTGCTCGCCCGGCACGTCGACTCCGCACAGCGCGTTGGAGTAGCTGGCGGGGCGATCATTTGAGCCCGTCGGCATCCCAATGCCGTTCGAGCGCGGCGCGAGGACCGCGGGGGTTCGGGATCGCGCAGGCTCCGGCGCACCTGGTCGGGGTGCGCACCGCGCCGGCGATTACGCATCGGACCGACCTCCCGGAGAGTTCCGCTTGGCGGCGCCGACGGCGGAAGTGTCCGCCCCCGTCAGTGCCTCCCGCGGTGCGCCAGCCGCGTCCTGTAGTTCCGCTCGGGCCTCGCTGCCCGTCAGGAGAGACCATGCGCCACCGACGCATATGTTCAGCACGATGACGACCCCGACCAACAAGATGTACAGGCCGCCGCCGCGACCGACGATGAGGCTCATTCCGCTCACCACCCACAGGGCCAGTGCCACCCACGCGACGGCTTGACGTACACGAACATCAAGTTCTCTGGGTCCGGCAATGCGAGCGAGTCGAGCAACGGGGACGGCGAAAGCGAGCGCTGTGATCAAGCCCACGCCCAAGAGCTCGGCACCAAGGACTTGTCGGCTTTGTCCCGGAACGAGGACCAGCGCCGACGTCACCAAGGCGAGCATCAGGCCGCCTGTGAGGTAGCGAGCGCGAGCGCGATAGAACCGAGTGGCCAGGACCGACCGTAGGTGGATAGAGATCGCGACGAATATGAGCCCCGTTAGGGCAGCCGACGCGCCGCCCACCATCACGTAGAACTCATGCCATCGGTCTGGTGCATACATCACAGGCCAGTATCCCGCGACGGTGGAGCCCTCGTCCCCCAGGCCGGCGCCGGTCCGCATCGCCTCTACAGCCCGATTCGCAGGACGTATCGCTTGGTGAGCACCCGGTCGGATCGCACGGGCAAGCACGCGACCACGACCGGCAGGCGCAGGCGAGCGAGATCCGTGCTGGCGCAACGCGATGGATGAAGTGGCCAGATCGTCACTCGAAACTAGAGCGAGGCTCCCGTCAGTGGAGCCGGTCGCGCTCGCCACCATCGACTTCGACGGGCGGTGGACGGGGCGGTGCGCGACCCCGTGCTCCGCAGCGTCGTGTTCTCCTCGAGCGAGCCTGGCTCGAGCGGCACGCGCGTCAGGACGCCGGACGGCACCTCGGGGGCCGTCCTTCGTGACGAGCGCGTAGGGGCGCAGATCGACCTGACGGCCTCGAGTCGCCCGCGCAGAGAGTCGGGCGAGTCGAGAGCAGCATGCGCTCCGGGCGACGCCCTCGGGTTCGCCCCTGAGCCGCTCGAGCACGTGGAGCTCCACCCGGCCTGCGCTGGTCGCCGCCCGGTTCCGCCGCGCTGCCTGCCGGAACATCACGCTCGACCGATCGACCCCCACGACCGGGCGCGAGGCGATCGGCCGTAGCGAAGCGCCGCCGCGGCTACCTCTCGCGCCCCCCGCGCGAGCAGCCAAGCAACACCAGCCACGAGCGGCCTCGGCGAACCCCGACACGAGAGACCTCGCCACCGACTTTCGCCGAACACGGTGAGCGGTTCAGCGAATGCGCACCGCCCCTTCGCGCAGCCTCGGCGACTGGCTACCGGCGGGGCCGCATTAGGCTGATGGCGATGCTCTCCGCTCGCTTCCGCACTGCTGTCGAGGGAAGGAACGTCGACCAGGCTTCCGAGCTCTTTCGGGAAGACGTCGCCTTCCGGAGCCCGGTGCTGTTCAAGCCTTATGAGGGCCGTGACCAGGTCTTGACGGTGCTGCGGGCGGCGGACAGGGTCCTTGGCGGGGATCGGTTCCGCTACGTGCACGAGCTCGAGGACCGGAACGATCGGGTCGCCATGCTCGAGTTCGCGACCGAAGTGGACGGAAAGCAGGTCGAGGGCATCGACAAGCTCACGTTCGATGAGGACGGCCGGATCACCGAGCTCAAGGTGCTCATCCGCCCGGCTTCGGCGCTGCAGCTCGTCGCGGCGCGGGTGGCGGAGGAGCTCGAACGGGTAGGGTTCCGCCTCCCTCCCTGATCAGTCGATCCCTCTTCTCGACCTGCGCTACCTCGACCTCACGAGCGAGGGTCGACCGGGATGCCGGCGCTCCCGCGACCGGTGGTTGCGCTGCCGCGCGAGGCGCATGCACCGCGCGTCTACGAGACCGCCCACTCAGCCCCGGAACCGCCGCCTTGTGCGGTCCTCTAGAAGATCGTCTCCACCTCGTCCTCCAGCGCGAGGGCCTCCTCCATCGAGTAGGTGGCGTGGATCTTTACGGTGTTCCACTGCATAAGGCGGCTCTGCAAGGCGAAGTCCCTGAGGGAGCTAATCTCGTCCGCTTCGACGATCGCGAGGAGGATGTGGTCCGGGCCGAAGACGCGCAGCGCGACGATATCGGCGCCGAGCTGCGCGGCGAGCTGGGGGATCTGCCCCGCACCCTCCTTCAGGACATGCCGCGTCCGGGAATTCGATGTCGGGCAGAGATCGGGTGGATGCTCGGCGATGACGGCAAGGGTTGCCATGAGCGATCTCCTTGGTTGTCCGGGTCGACCCCGAGACGATTCACGCGCTCGGCGCCGCCGCTGCCGCGTGTGCGCGCGGCGGGTAGAACGCCGCAGATCGGGGCCGAGGCGCCTGGGCCTTGGGCGAGGACGCGCTCGAGCCTCACCAAGCTCTCGGTCCAGCCCTCTTCGTGCAGGGCGCGGCGCGACTCC
>DASQXU010000328.1:0-5641 GCA_035639555.1 Thermoleophilaceae bacterium | reverse complement strand
CGGCGCCGCCGGTCCGGCTTCGCCGGGCGGCGGCTCGGTCCGGGCGGGCGCGGCCAGCGGCGCTGAGCCGGATCGCCGGCGCGCCAACCGCGCTGCCGCTCACGCTCATTCTCGCCACGGCCGCGCTGCTCAGGCTCTGGCAGCTGAACCACGTCGGCTTCAACAGCGACGAGGCGGTCTACTCCGGCCAGGGAGCGGCGATCGCCAACGACCCGCAGCTCGCGCCCTTCTTCCCGATCTTCCGCGCCCACCCGCTCCTCTTCCAGACCGGGCTGTCGCTCGGGTTCCGCATTCATCTCGGGGAGGGGTTTCAGCGGGTCGCTGCCGCCGCCTTCGGCGTGGCCACCGTCTATCTGGTGTACGAGCTCGGGCGGCTGCTCTACGGCCGCCGGGCGGGGCTGATCGCCGCGCTCGTGATGGCGCTGATGCCGTACCACGTCCTCATCTCCAGGCAGGTCCTGCTGGACGGGCCGATGACGTTCTTCGCGACGCTCACGCTCGTGCTGCTGGCTCGCTTTGCGAGCAGCGGCCGCCGGGCCTGGCTGAACGCCGCGGCCGCCGCGATGGGACTGACCCTCCTGACCAAGGAGACCAGCATCCTGCTCCTGGGCGCGGCCTACGCGTTCTTCGCGCTGACGCCGCGGCTTCGGGTCCGCCTGCGCGACCTCGCGGTGTCGCTGGCCGTCACCGCCCTGGTGATCCTGCCGCTGCCGATCACGATGGCCGTGGCCGGACGGGCGCACACGGGGGGGAGCTACCTGACCTGGCAGCTCTTGCGCCGCCCCAACCACGACTGGCTGTTCTACCCGGCCACGATCCCCGAGGCCATCGGTCCACTCGTCCTGGTGGGCGCCCTGGCCGGCCTCTGGCTGCTCCGCCGCGAGGGCTCGTGGCGGGAGACGCTCCTCCTGTGCTGGATCGCGGTGCCGGTGGCCTTCTTCCAGCTCTGGCCGGTCAAGGGGTTTCCATACCTGCTTCCGATCGCGCCGCCGCTCGCGGTGCTGGCGGGGCGGGCCCTCGCCGCCTGGTGGAGGGCCGGAGGCGGCGCGGGCCAACGGCGTCGAGCCGAGCGGGGCTTCGCGCTGCTCGGCACGGCGATCCTCGCCGGCAGCCTGCTCACCCCCGCCTGGCAGCGCGTACGGAACCCCGGCCGGGACGGCTACCTCGCGGGCTCCGGCGGCGTGCCTGGCGGGCGCGAGTTGGGCGAGTGGATCGACCGCAGCGTCCCGCGCGGGGCGGCCTTCATGACCGTGGGGCCGTCGATGGCCAACCTCGTCCAGTACTACGGCCACCGCAAGGCGTACGGCCTGTCGGTGAGCCCCAACCCGCTGAACCGCAACCCCTCCTACGAGCCGCTCACCAACCCGAACGAGGCGATCCGCGGCGACGACCTCCAGTACCTCGTGTGGGATGCGTTCTCGGCCGACCGGTCGCCGACGTTCTCCGGCAAGCTGCGCGCCTACGCCCGCCGCTACCACGGCCGGGTGGTGCACACCGAGCTGCTGCCGGCCAGAACGCGGGCGGGCAGGCGGACGGGCACCCCCGCGATCGTGGTCTACGAGGTGCGCCCGTGACCCGGCGGGCGGCGCTTGCCGCGCTGCTCGCGCTCGCGCTCGCGGCGGCGGCCTCTCCTGCTCGGGCGGCCCGCACCCCGATCGACCACTTCATCGTCGTGATGCAGGAGAACCACTCGTTCGACAACTACTTCGGGACATATCCCGGGGGGCGCGGGATCCCGCGCGGGACGTGCATGCCGGTGGTCCCGGGCCGGCCCGGGGCCGGCTGCGTCCGGCCGTTCCATCTCGGGAGCCGGGCTGCGCCCGAGCTCTCCGACACCGTCGCCGCCCAGCGCAGCGAATACGCCGGCGGACGCATGGACGGCTTCGTTCGGGCGGCCTCGGCCGGCCGGCAGGGGATCCAATCCGCGGTGATGGGCTACTACGACGACCGCGAGCTGCCGTTCTACTGGAACCTCGCGCGGGAGTACGTGCTGTTCGACCACTTCTTCGCTTCGGCCCCGGGAGGCAGCGTGCCGAACCACATGTTCTGGGTGGCAGGAGCCGCTGGCCCCCCGGGGGGCGCGGTGCCCCGCCGCGGTCTCGACCTACCGACCATCTTCGACCGGCTCGACGCGCGGGGGATCTCCTGGAAGTTCTACGTGCAGGACTACGACCGCGCCCGCCGGTTCACGCGCGCCGGCGGCGCCGACCGGAGCATCCAGTCCGTGCGTGTCCCGCTGCTCAACACCCCGCGCTTCGTGGAGACCCCGGGCCGCCTCCGCCACATCGTCGACCTCGACGACTACTACACGGACCTCGAGCGGGGCAAGCTTCCGCAGGTGGCGTACATCGCGCCCGCCGGGGCCAGCGAGCATCCCCCGGCGCGGCTTCGGAGCGGTCAGCGGCTCGTCCGGTCGCTGCTCACGACCCTGCTTCGAAGCCCGGACTGGCGCAGCTCGGCGTTCCTCCTGACCTACGACGACTGGGGCGGCTGGTTCGACCACGTTCGGCCCCCGCGGGTAGGGAGGAGCACCTACGGCTTCCGTGTTCCGGCCGTGCTCGTGAGCCCCTACGCAAAGCGAGGCCACGTCGCCAGCACCCGGCTCGAGACCGCCTCGATCCCGCGCTTCATCGAGCAGAACTGGGGTCTGCGCCCGCTGACCGCGCGCGACGCCCGAGCCGGGAGCTTCGGCGACGCCTTCGACTTCTCGCGGCCGCCGCGCAGGCCGAGCATCGTGGCCGCCGGCCCGACCCCGCACCGACCGGAGGCCCGGCGCGGGGTCATCTACGTCGGCTACGGCGGCGGGCTGGCCCTTGCCGCAGCGCTCATCGGCTGGGCGGTGCTGCGCCGCGGGCGGCGGCCGGCTGCCCTGCGCGGCGGGGGCTCCCCGTGAGGCGCGGCCCGGCGCTGGCGGCGCTGGCCGCGGCCCTCGCGGGGCTGGCGGCCCCGGGCGCGAGCGCCGCGGGGGCGTCCCCCGAAGCCGCCGTCCCGGCGCTGATCCGGACCGTCCCGGCCGTCCCCGGGATGCGGTTCTCGCTCGCTGGGAGCCGTTTTCGGGCCGACGGCGGCGGCCGTGCCCGCCCGCCCGCCTCCGCCCGGGCCTCGAGCGGAGCGCTGAAGGCGATCGAGACGGAGGTCAGGCCGGGGGTGCGAGCGAAGCTCGACCGCTGGTACGCCGGTCGGCGCATCGCAGCGATCAAGCTCTACTACCTGGTCAGGCCGCGCTTCGTCGACCTCGACGGAGGCCGGGTCGACCCGCGGGTGGTGAGCTCGACCACGCTGGAAGGCAGCGGGGGCCGCCACGTGGTGCGCGGCGGCGGCGCGGCCTGGCTCAAGGGCAACCGCGTGCCGCCCGAGGGCCGGGGGCGCAGGTCCTCGGCGCTCTCCTACGGGGTGCAGAGGGTCATGGTGGCGGGCACGTCGGTCGTCCACCGGGGCCAGCAACGCATCGTCCCCCGCGATAGCCGCCAGGTCGAGTTGCGGCTGCTCCTGTTCTCGGCTCGCTTCACCGTCCGCGACGCGCTGCTCGGGTTCCCGATCGGCTCAGCCGTGCGGGTCAGGTACCCGGACGGCCACGAGCAGCGCGAGGCGCTCGGCCCGGGCGCGCAGCTCACCCTGACCTCGCTGCCTCGGGGCAACTACCGCGTGAGCGCCGACGCGCCGGGCACCTCCTCCTCACGGCCGGTCGCCCTCTCCCGCGACCAGCGGGTGGACCTTCGGGTAGTGAGCTGGCTCGACGTGGTGGTGGTGCTGCTCGGGATCGGGTCGATCGCCATCGCCCTGCTCTTCGCTCGCCGGCGGGCGCAGGTCCTCGTGCGGCGCCGCCGAGGGCGGGCGACAGCAACGTTCATGCTCATGCTCGTCTGCGCTGCCGCTTGGGTCCTCCTGGCTCCGGCCCCGAAGGCGGCGGCCCGGCCCGACCCGCTCTTCGCCTACTACTACATCTGGTTCAACCCGAGCTCCTGGAGCCGGGCCAAGCTCGACTATCCGCTGCTCGGGCGCTACTCGAGCGACGACCGGGCGGTGATGCGCAAGCACGTCGAGTGGGCCAAGAGGGCCGGGATAACCGGCTTCATCGTGAGCTGGAAGAGCACCCCGGTGCTGGACCGGCGCCTCGAGCGGCTGATCGACGTCGCCGAATCAGAGCGCTTCAAGCTGCTCCTGATCTACCAGGGCCTCGACTTCCACCGGCGACCGCTCCCCCCGGCGCGGGTGGCGAGCGACCTCGACCTGTTCGAGCGTCGCTTCGCGCACCGCCGGCCCTTCCAGGTCTTCGACAAGCCGCTCGTCATATGGTCCGGCACCCCGCGCTTCTCGCCCGCGGAGCTCGGACGGGTGACCGCTCCGCGCCGGAGCCGACTGCTGATCCTCGCGTCGGAGCGAAAGCTCGCCGGCTACCGCCGGGTGGCTGGCCTGTTCGACGGTGACGCCTACTACTGGGGCTCGGTGAACCCCGCGACCTATCCCGGCTACGCCGAGAAGCTCGCGGAGCTGGGGCGCGCGGTCCACGCCCGGGGAGGACTCTGGATCGCGCCGGCGGCCCCCGGCTTCGATGCGCGCAAGGTCGGCCGGCGCCAAGTGGTCGAGCGTGAGAACGGGGCCACGCTGAGGGCGGAGCTCGACGCGGCCACGCGGTCCTCGCCCGATGCCCTCGGGCTGATCAGCTGGAACGAGTTCAGCGAGAACACCTACGTCGAGCCGAGCCGCAGGTACGGGTGGCGCTACCTGCGGGTGCTGGCCGACGTCCGGGGCGCGCGGGTTCCGCCCCAGCGCGAGTTCGACTCGAGCGAGCCGGCCGCCACCGGAACGAACTACGTCGTGCCGCTGCTCGGCGGGGTCGCGCTGTTCATCGGCGGGAGCTTGGTGCTGTTGGTGCGGCGGGCTCGGCGGCGAGGCATCTCCCCTCGGGGGTAGGGAATTCTCCCCTGGGCGCATTGTGACTCCGGGCCGGCGGGTCTAGCCTCGGCTACCGTCTCGACGACTTCGCGTGATCCGATCCATCGCCCTCGACGACTTGACCCCCGCGCCGCTGCCGAGCGTGGCACGAGCGGCGCCGCCCTCCTCGCGCTGAAGGGGGCGCCCTAGTGCTCGCGCGCCAATTCGCCGGCTCGCAGTCGCCCTGGCCGCCTGCCTGGCCCTCGCCAGGGTCTGCGCGGCCAACGCCGCCGCCGATCCGGTGATCGCGGCGGCCGGGGACATCGCCTGTGATCCCACGGACCCCGGCTACAACGGAGGCGTGGGCACCGCCGACCGCTGTCAGCAGCGCGCGACCTCCAATCTCCTCGTCGGGGCGGCGCTCAGCGCCGTACTGCCGCTCGGCGACATCCAGTACAACAGCGCCTCCGCCGCGAACATCTCGGCCGTCTACGACCCGACCTGGGGGCGGGTCTAGTCGATCAGCCATCCGGTTCTCGGCAACCACGAGGGCACCGGGAACTCGTACTTCAACTACTTCAACGGGACCGGTGCGGCGAACGGGCCGGCCGGCCCGCGCGGCGAGGGCTACTACAGCTTCAACATCGGCACCTGGCACCTGATCGCGCTCAACTCCAACTGCGCCAACGTTTCGTGCTCGGCCGGCTCGGAGCAGGAGCGCTGGCTGCGCGCCGACCTCGCCGCGCACCGCACTACCTGCACTCTC
>DASQXU010000327.1:0-14604 GCA_035639555.1 Thermoleophilaceae bacterium | reverse complement strand
GACGTGGCCGCGCTGTTCAACGCGCTGACCGGCGCCGCGCGCTTGCCGTCCTACCGCCGCATCGTCGTCGCCCCCGAGCGGGCCAGGGACTGGCTCACCGAGGAGATCAGCCGGACGATCGACGCCCACCGCCGCGGCGAGCCCGCCCGGATCGTGATGAAGATGAACTCGCTGGTCGATCGTCGCTGTATCCGCGCCCTCTACGAGGCGTCGCAGGCGGGCGTCCCGGTCGACCTGAACGTGCGCGGCATCTGTTGCCTCAAGCCCGGCCTCCCGGGCGTGAGCGAGAACATCAGCGTGGTCTCGGTCGTCGGCCGTTTTCTCGAGCACTCGCGCATCTACGCCTTCCACCGGGGCGAGGAGCGGCGCTACTTCATCGGCTCGGCCGACCTCATGCCGCGCAACCTCGACACCCGGGTCGAGCTGCTCGTGCCCGTCGACGACGAGCGGCTTAGGGACCAGCTCGAGGACACCCTCGAGCGCTGCCTGGCCGACGACACCTTCGGCTGGGAGCTGTCGCCCGAGGGCTGGCGGCGGCGGCGCCAGGGCGGCGAGCGATCGGTCCAGCGGGAGTTGATGGAGCGGGCAACCAGGCGGGCCGCGGTCGAGGTCTAGGGCTGAGGCCGGGCCGGGCTCAGACGTCCAGCACCACCCGGGCTCTCAAGCGATCGCCGGTCCGCTCGAGCGCCAGCCGGTGGTAGGTCGCCGCCTTGACCAGGTGGGCCGGAGACCCCCGCCGGCCTTCGACCACGGCCCGGAGGGCCCGGTCCTCGAGCTCGAGCTCCGCGACCCGCTCCGGGACGAGCCCCTCGGTCTCGGCGAGAAAGGCGAGCTCACCGAGCCAGTCGGCCAACAGGGTCGCCCGGTCGCGAGCCTCGACCGCCACCGCGCGGCGTAACCGCTCGCCTTCGGGCGCGTCCTCGAGCAGCTCTCGCATCGCGGCCAGGCCCTCAGCGAAGAGCTCCGGCTCGCTCGCCGCCTCGAGCTCGATCTCGATCTCCCCGGTGTGGTCGGCGAAGCGGTACACCGCGCCCGGTTAGCGGCTCGCCTATCCGGTCGACCTCACTCCTCCCGTCGGCGCTCGACCAACGTCTCGCGAATGCGCTCGACCGCCTGCGGGAGGGTCTTCTCCAAGCGGCGCAGGTCCCAGCCGGTGAGCGTTATGAGTCGCATCGGCGTCTTCGCCACCACGGTCGCCGTGCGCCGCTCCTTCTCGAGGAGCCCGATCTCGCCGAAGAAGTCGCCTGGGCGGAGCTCGCCGATCACCTCCCCATCGCGGAGCACCTCGGCGTTGCCCTCCTCGATGGCCATGAACTCGTAGGAGAAGTCCCCCTGGTTCACCAGGTGCTTGCCCTGCTCGACCGACACCTCGTCGGCGAACGTGGCGACGCTGCGCAGCTCGTCATCGGAGACGTCGTGGAACAGAGGGAGCGCCTTCAACCGATTCGGATCCACGCGCGCCCACCTTATCGCCTGCCGCCGGCGCCTCAGCCCCGGACGCTAGCGTTGCCGTGATGGCCGCTGAACGGCTCCCGAGTGCAACGCGGGTGGCGAGCGTGACCCTGCGGAGCGGAGATCCGGGGCCCGCGGTCGGCTTCTATGGAGGGGTCCTCGGCCTGCGCGAGCTTCCCGGCGGGAACGGCGAGCTCCTGCTCGGCGCCGGCGGACAGCGCCCGCTCCTTCGGCTTGTTCGGACCTCGCCCGGCACCCCGGCCCCGAGCCGTGCGACCGGCCTCTTCCACACCGCGCTCCGCTACTCCGCCCGCGCCGAGCTCGCGGACGCTCTGCGACGGTTGCTGGCGGCCGGGCTCCGCCTCTCCGGAGCCTCCGACCACGGGGTGAGCGAGGCCCTCTACTTGGGCGACCCCGACGGGAACGGGGTCGAGCTCTACTGGGACCGCCCGCATGACCGCTGGCCGCGGCCGGCGCCCGGCGAGCGGGTCGGGATGTTCACCCGGCCGCTCGACCTCGAGCGACTGCTGGCCGTGCCGCCTCCAGAGCGCGCCGACCCCGACCCCGCGGTCGACATCGGGCACGTCCACCTCAAGGTCTCGAAGCTCGAGCGCTCCGTAACCTTCTACCGCGACGTCCTCGGGCTCGAGCTGATGCAGCGCTTCGGGTCGGAGGCGGCCTTCCTGGCCGCCGGGGACTACCACCACCACGTCGGCCTGAACGTCTGGTACTCGGGCGGCTCCGGCCCGCCGCCGCCTGGAAGCGCTGGGCTCGCCGGGTTCGCGCTCGAGCTTCCCCGCCCCGACGAGGTGGAGCGCGCCGCGGTTCGGCTACAGGGCGCGGGGATCCCGATCGAGCGGCACAACGGCGAGATCCGCGCGCACGACCCCGACGGGATCGGGCTCGGCTTGGTCGCGGCCAGAGCGCGGTAGGGCGAGATCACCGCCCGGCGAGGGCGCCGACCGGCTGCGGGCGGGCGCCGTCCAGTGCGGCGGCCGGCGCGCGGCGTCGAACCACGCCGCCCCCATCGGTCTCGATGACGATCCGGCACGGTCGCTTCTCGAGCAGGTATTTCGCGGTCGGGCCGAGCGCGCTCTCCGACGGCGGCGCGTGGACCGTGTCCAGGTAGACGACCTCCGACCCTCGCTGGCGGACCTCGTCGACGAGTGCGGCGCCCGGATTGCGGGTCCGCACCAGGCTGGTGCGGATCTTGAGCTTGTTCTCCCGGCCCCGCAGCCGGGCGCTCTCGAGCACCCTCCGGCCGAGCTCCTCTTCTCGCTCCATGCCGCCGTCCAGGGAAAGCTGATGCGGGACCTCGATGACGTACACCGCGTCGACGGTCGCGCCCTCCCCGGCCAGCCGTGCGGCACGCCGCAGCGCCTGCCCGCTCACGTCCGTGCCGAACATCGGCACGAGCGCCGAGCCGTAGGCGAGCTCCCGGAAGCCCGCCGGCGCCGCCCTGCGCGGGATCCGGTAGCGGGCACGCGGATCGAGGCCGCTCCGTCGCCGGTACACGAAGTAACCGGCCACGCCAACGACCATCCACCCCACCCCCACGGTGCGGGCCTCGCCGTGAAGGACGACCACCGAGAGCCACGCCGCGAAGGTGCCGAGGGCTCCGACCACCGCGGCGAGCGGCAGCTGCCCGCCTCGGAACCGCACGTTCCAGGGCACCCGGTAGGGCCGGTGGCGATCGGGGTCCTTGAAGCGAAGCGCCACGATCGACACGTGGGCCGTCGTGAACGAGAGCATGGCCCCGAAGCTGTAGAGGTTGCCGAGGAAGTCGGTCTTCCCCGGGATCAGGAGCACGGTCGCGAGGCTGGAGAAGACGGCGATCGTGAACCACGGCGTGCGGTAGCGCGAGTGAACCCGCGCGAAGCGAGCGGCAGTTGGCGGTGCTCGGCCAGCGACCAGGACAGCCGCGAGATCCCGATGAGGCCGGCGTTCGTGGCGATCACCAGGATCGTCGCCGCCAGCACGCCGACGTAGTAGCGGAAGGCGGTGTGGACGATGTGGCCGAGGGGCAGGGCCGACACGATCCCGAGCACCGGGTCCTGCTTATAGGTCGTCCCGAGCGCGGTCGTGAAGTGACCGGTGGCGTCCCGCGTCACGGGGAGCGCGATGAGCGAGATGATCGAGATCCCGGCGAAGATTCCGAGCACCGCGAGCAGGACGTAGTTCACCGTGCGCGGGACGTCGTGGTCGGGGTCGCGTGCCTCCTCAGCCATGTTCGAGACGGTCTCGATGCCGGTGTAGGCCACCATCGAGATCGACAGCGCGAAGATGACCTGCCCCCAGCTCGGGGCGAGCCCCAGGTGCACCTGGTTCACGAGCACCGCCGGCTTGAAGATCAAGGCCGCGCCGAGGACCACCAATGCGACCTGGGTCAGCAGGTCGGTGACCGCGAGGAAGATGTTGAGGCTCGCCGACTCGCGAAGCCCCCGGATGTTGAGCCCGGCCAGGATCGCGATCACCACGGCGCCGCCGATGATGTCCCCCGGGTTGTGCTTCAGGGCGGGGAAGAACGCGCCGAGGTAGTGGGGCACGAAGAAGGCGCTGATCGCGATCGTGATGATGTAGTCGAGCGTCAGGGCCCAACCCGCGAAGAACGAGGCCACCTCGTTGAAGGCGTGGCGGGCGAACGACGAGGAGCCCCCGGCCTCGGGGAACATCGACGCGCCCTCGGCGTAGGTCTTGGCGGTCAGGGCGAACAGCCCGCCGGCGAGCAGGAACACCAGCGGGGTGAGCCCGAGCGCGTGGGCGGCGACGAGCCCGAGCGCGTAGTAGATGGAGGACCCGACGTTCCCGTAGGCAGTGGCGAAGAGCCCCGGCACGCCGACCGTGCGACGAAGGCCGCGCTCGAGGACGCGGGCCATCAGCTGACTCCCCTGCGCGGGCGTGCTTCCACGGCTCGACGCTAGGTCGGCCGCCGACAAGCCCGCGTCAAGATCGGCGCGCCGGGCGTAGAGGTTTCGTTAAGCCGGCTCGCGCAGCCGGTAGCCGACGCCCGGGTCGGTGACGATATAGCGTGGGTGCGAGGGCTCAGGCTCGAGCTTGGCCCTCATGTGGGCTATGTGGACACGCAGGTAGTGCGCCTCGTCCTCGTAGCCGGGGCCCCAGACCTCGTGGAGGAGCTGGCGGCGGGTCACGAGCTTCCCCCGGTGCTGCACCAGGACCCTCAGGAGGTCGAACTCGATCGGCGTGAGGTGCATCTCCTCGCCGGCGCGCGTCACGGTGCGGGCGGCGAAGTCGACGGACAGCTCGCCGATGGTCACGACCGATGAGGACCCGCTGTCGGCGGCCCGCCGGAGCAGCGCCCGCAGGCGGGCGGTCAGCTCTTCGGTCCCGAACGGCTTGGTGATGTAGTCGTCCGCACCGGCATCGAGCGCTCGGACCTTCTCCCGCTCGTCCCCCAAGGCGGAGAGCACGAGGATCGGCAGGTTGCTCCACCGGCGAACCTCCTCCGTTATCTCCACGCCGGTCCCGTCCGGGAGGATGAGATCGAGGACCATCACGTCGGGTGGGCGGACGGCGAGGGCGTCGAGGGCCTCGGCCTTGGTCGCCGCCGCCTCTACCTCGAAGCCCGCGTTGCGGAGGATCACGCGCAGCCCTCGGACGATCTGCAGCTCGTCGTCGACGACGAGCACGTGCGCTCCATCGCCGCTCACGCCGGGGCGGGCGCGCGCTCGGCGAGCGGGATCGTCACCGCGAACGCGGTTCCCTCGCCGCGACGGCTCTGGAGCGCGATGCGGCCGCCGTTCGCCTCCACGAAGCCGCGGCAGATCGCGAGCCCGAGCCCGGACCCGGAATCGCCGCTCCGACCCTGGAAGAAGGGTTCGAACACGTTGAGGCGCCGGCTCGCCGGGACGCCCGGTCCGCGGTCCTTGACCCGAACGGTCACTCCTGCTGGGGCGGCGCCGCCAGTCACCTCGACCGGCGCCTCGGACGGCGAGAACTTGACCGCGTTCTCGATCAGGTTGAAGAACACCCGCTCCATCTGGGCGGCGTCGGCGCGCACGAGCGGTAGCTCGTCGGGAAGCCGGATCTCGATCGGGTGGTCGCCGTACCCCGCCCGCACCTGGGCGGCGGCGCTGACCACCGCGTCGCGAAGGTCGCACCACTCCGCCCGCGGGCTGCCCGCGCCAGCCTCGATGCGGGAGAGGTCGAGCAGGTCGTCGACCAGCCGAGTGAGCCGGTGGGTCTCGCTGTCGAGCACCGACAGCAGCTCGGTCCGGTCGTCCTCGGAGAGGCCGCCGGAGCGCAGCGCGCTGGCCGCCGTCACGATCGCGGTCAATGGGGACCGGAGGTCGTGGGATACGGCGTGGAGGACGGCCGTCTTCGCCCCCTCCGCCCGAATCCTGCCCTCGGCCTCGGCCTCGCGCTCGCGCATCTTCCGCCGCTCGATCGCCACGTCGATGAGGCGGGCGAGCGGCTCGGCGATCCTCTCGAGCACGTCCATGTCGGCGGCCTCCTCGGCGTAGAGCCAGCAGGGCTGCTGCCGCAGTGGAAGCCGCACCACGCGCTCCCGCGGATCTGGCCTCGGAGCGCCGGTCAGCTCGATCCTCGTCCTTCCGCCAACCGCCTCGGAGAGCCGCCTGCCGACCGTCTCGAGCTCGCCCTCGAGCGTCCCGCCGACCAGCGGGGTGGAGGCCGCCTCGGCGAGCAGGATTGCCTCGCGCTCGCGCGCGTCGGCGATCGCCGCCCGGACGTCGGACTCCTGGGCGCGCTGCCGGGCGGTGGCGGCCAGTCGGCCCACCACCACCGCGACGATCAGGAACACGCCGAGCGCCACCGCCTGGTCCGACTTGGCGATGGTGAGCTGGTAGCGGGGCTCGATGAAGAAGAAGTTGAGCGCGATGACCGACAGCACGGCCGTGACAAGCCCCGGCACCTGGCCGCGGCGGACGGCTACGACGAGCACCGCCGGGAGGTAGAGGACGGCCAGTCCGGTGACCGGGCTGACGCCCTTCAGCGCCAGCACCAGGAGGCTCGCGGCCGCGATGGAGACGACGATCTCGACCGCCGTCACCGCCGACGCCCGCATCCTCGAGCCTTCGGACACGATTCGAGTCTACGCGCGGTGTGCGCGCTCCTCACATCGCCTCGTCGCCCGGTGCGGAGGTGTCCGCGCGGCCAGCTGCACGGGGGCTTTTGCTTAACGGAAATTGATTACTTTGCGAACTCCAGTCCAATGGGTTAGCATCGGGAGGACTGGGCGTCGGACTGGAGGGAGGGCCGTGAGGCGCAAGTTGGGACTCGCCGTTGTCCTCTTGGTCGCTGCCGGCGTGCTCGCAACGCCAGGGGGCGTGGGGGCCCGCCGCCGGCCCGCCCCGCCGAGCAACCTGACCGCCACCGCCGGCGACGCCCAGGTAAGGCTGAGCTGGACGGCAAGCACTTCGTCACGGGTCGTGGGCTATCGCGTCTACCGGCAGGCGGCGAACGGTACGTGGCCGAGCACACCGCTGGCGACGACAGCAGCAACGACCACCTCGTACCTGGACACCGGTCTCACGAACGGAACCACGTACACCTACCGGGTCGCGGCGGTCAACAGCTCTTCGGTGCAGAGCGCGTATTCGAACACGGCGTCGGCCACGCCCTCGGCTACGCCGACGTCCGGGCCCTGCGGCACTTCCACGACTCCGCCTACGAGCTACCAGCACGTCGTCTGGATCGTCATGGAGAACAAGAGCTATGGCGAGATCGTTGGCTCCTCGAGTGCCCCCTATCTCAACCAGCTCGCGCGGCAGTGCGGCGTGGCCTCGAACTTCTTCGCCGAGACCCACCCGAGCCTCCCGAACTACATCGCGATGACCTCCGGCTCGACGCAGGGCATCACCGACGACAACGGGCCCTCGTCGCACCCCCTGGGCGTGCCGAGCATCTTCTCGCAGGTCGGCAGCGGTGGATGGCGCTCACTCGAGGAGTCGATGCCATCGAACTGCTACCTGAGCAACTCCGGATCGTACGCCGTCCGGCACAACCCGGCGGCCTACTACACGAACATCCGGACCGACTGCAACACCTACGACGTACCGCTCGGCACCACGCCCAACATCTCGGCCCGCTTCACCTTCGTGACGCCCAACCTCTGCAACGACATGCACGACTGCAGCGTGCAGACTGGCGACACATGGCTCTCGACCTTCCTGCCGAAGATCTTCGGCTCGTCCGAGTACAAGGCCGGGGGCACGGCGGTGTTCGTCACCTGGGACGAGGACGACTCGAGCGCGAGCAACCACATCGCCACCATCGTGGCATCGCCGACCACCAGGCCCGGCACGGTGTCGAGCACGAGCTTCACGCACTACTCGATGCTCCGTACGACGGAGCAGATGCTCGGGCTGAGCACGTTCCTCGGGAACGCCGCCTCGGCAACGAGCATGCGCACCGCGTTCAATCTGTAGTAGCCGCTCCGTTCGGCGGCGCTGCCCGGTGGGTCTGCTAAAGAGCCGACATGGCCGACTGGTTGCGGACCGTCCATGGAGTGGGCGACATGCATGCGGGCGGGATCAAGCGCGCGCGGGTCGCCACTGTTCTGGAGGATGTGGCCCGGCTCCCGCGGCCTGCGCTCCACCTCCACATAGGGGACGCCACCGAGCACGGAACCGAGGCCGAGGATCGGATGGCCCGTCGCTGGCTCGGGCGCCTGCCCGGCCGCCACGAGACGATCCTCGGAAACCACGACATCCTCCACAACAAGCGCACCCCGGCCCAGTGGGCGAGGGCTTACGGGTACCGCTCCAAGAACTTCGTAATCCACCTTCCGTTTCCCCTCCGGATCGTCGTGGTGGGTCCCGACCACGACAACCCTCCCGAGCGCTCAGGCAGGCTCTCTCGAGCCACGCTCGGATTTCTCGATCGCGAGCTCAACCGCCACCGCGCGTTCGACTGCTGGGTCGCGTGTCACTGGCCGCTGCACAACACGGTGCTCGGCGACCCGAGGAAGCTCTACACCTCGGCGATGACCAGCTTCTATGCGAAGCCGGACGCCGAGATCCGCGCCGTGCTCGCCCGCCATCGAAACGCCAAGGCGTGGCTTTCGGGGCACACCCACTCGCCGCTGCGCGCTCCGGGCCTGGTGACTCGCGCCCGCCTGCCCGGCGGGCGCTCGATCGTGGCCGTGAACCTCTCGGCGCTCGTGGGGATCGGGAAGACCCGGGACCCGGGCGACGCCATCTGCACGCTGTACCTCACGCACCTGCCCGGCAAGATCGAGATCCGCTTCCGCGATCACCGCGCCCGAGCCTGGATCGCGCCGCACCGCCGTCGGGTGGTGGCCGTTCGCGTCTAGCCGGTCCGTTTGCTCGCTAGCGCGGACGCCGGTGGGAGCGGGGGGTAAGGCGGAGAAGGCGAGTCGAGAACCGCCATAGGTTCAGCGAGCCCCAGCCGGTCGCCTGGTCGAAGTTGCGGCGAGCGCGGCAGCAGCCGATGCCGAGCAGATCGTTCGTGCCGCTGGTGACATCACGGAACACCGGGGGGCGGGCGCCGCGGGCTCGCCGGGCCAGCGCGTAGAGGGACGGGTTGATCACTCCGACGCCTGGGCGCCCGGCGTGGCGGGCGCGTTGGTCGATGAGGGCGACCGCTCCGGCCAGCAGCGGGGCCGAGATGCTCGTGCCCCCGGTGGTGAACCACGGAGTGCCTCCCTGCGCCGCGTTGCCCGCCCAGTAGAAGGTGTAGCCGGGCACCGCGTCGGCGTAGAAGGCGACATCGGGCACGGCGCGTCGTACGCCGCGGGGAACGCCGCGGCCACGCTGATAGGCGGGCCGGGCGACCAGCCGGCTCCGCCCACCGCCGCCGGCCACCGGGGCGCCGAAGCGCGCGTCGTTCCACACCACCTGGCGGCGGATCCGGTTGGCGCGGTTCAGCCTCAGGCTCGTCCCGCCCACCGAGGTGACGTAGGGCGAGGTGCTTGGGAAGGTCACCCAGGGCCCCCGCTTGCCGGCGTTGCGGCACCCCGAGGAGCCGTCGTCCCCGGAGGAGCTTATGACGGTCACCCCGGCCGCGGCCGCTGTCATCAACACGTGCTCGGTCAGGAGGTAGGCGCGCCGGCTCTCGGTCAGCCAGTTGAGCTCGCAGTCGTCGAGGCTCGTCGATACCACGTCGGGCAGGCGGCCGCCGTTGAGGCGCGGGTTCAGCGGCGCGGCGTAGAGCAGCGGCCACTGAGCCACGAGCGGGCGAGGGGGGCGGTTCTCGATCCCGGTCTGGACGGGCCCGGGGTTCGCCTCGTAGACGTCGATTCGCTTTACGCGCGGTGCCATGCTCAGCGCCATCTCGGCGTCGGCCGTCGTCTCGTCCGCGTCGGGGGTGTCGGGGGGAAGCGCGCGGCGCATGTTCACCGGGACGTTGCGTACCCGCGGCATCCCCATGCCGAAGCAGCGCGCGTAGGTACGAAGGTCGGAGCGCCGCAGCGAGGCGATCTCGATCAGGGCGATCCTTCGGCCCTGGCCTTTGAGGCCCCGCCGGTGGAAGGGGTCGAGGCCGTAGGCGGTGCGAAGCTGGTTGGGAGTGAAGCCGTTCGCCTGCAGCCCGGCGGCGCAACCCCGCCGTGTGCCAGTCGGTTGGGGCAGGGACGGCGCCGACGCGGCGCTCGCGGCCGCCCGTGCCGGCGCCGGGTCAAGCGGAGCGCGCAGACCGAGAACGACGTCCACGCGGCCGCGCAGCGGAGCGGGGAGCCGGGCGTCGCGCTCGGGCGCCAGCACCCGCCCGCGGGACGCGCCGAAGACGGCGAGCCGAGCGCCGAAGATCCGCTCGACGGCGGCCGCCGGCAGCAGCGCCACGACAAACGCCCCGGTCACGTCGATCCGGTCTCGCGCCCCGTGGGCGCGCAGATAGTGCAGCACGACTCGACGGGTCGCCGCCGACGCCCCGAAGCGCCGGGCTATGGTGCGGACAGGCAGGCGCGCGCCGAAGTGGATCGAAGAAGGGTCGGAGAGCTCGGCCACCACTCGTGCAAGCGCGGTCTGGCGCCGGCGGAGGCCGAACACGAGCCCGACCGGGCGCCGCGGGTCCACCCAGGCATGCTGAGCCCCCTCGGCGGCCGCGCCGCGCTCAGCCACCGACCCGGCGGACCGCGCCGGCTGCGCCATCGCGACGATTGCGAAGCACCCGGCGACTGCTAAGGCGACGGATGCCGCGGCCCGCCGTCGGCCACTCGATTCACCTCGTGCCACGGAGACTCTTTTCCGTATCGTCCAGTTGGGGGTCGAGTGCCACCCTCAGACGGGACGGTAGGGCGGCTACCCGCGCCGGGTTGGTGCTGCGCCCACGCATTAGGGTGGGCGCCCGGAATCAGCGGCGGATCGGAAGGGGGCCAATGCACCGGGAGCACGTCATCGAGATCGACCCTTCGAAGGAGCTCCGGGAGCAACCGGAGACCGGTCACAACCGCTGGCACGAGGACATCGAGCCGGTGCTCGAGGCGGACCCCGGCGACACCGTCGTGTACGAGACTCGCGACGCCTTCGATGGCCAGTTCCATCCGGGCTCGAGCGCCGAAGATGTCACCGCCGCCAATCTGAACGTCGTCCACCCGCTCACCGGCCCGGTCTACGTCAAGGGTGCCGAGCCGGGGGATCTGCTCGAGGTCAGGCTGCTGGCCATCGAACCCGACCCCTGGGACCAGTGGGGCTACACCATCGAGGTGCCCGGCTTCGGCTTCCTGCGCGACGAGTTTCCCGACCCCTACATCATCCACTGGCGGCTGAACGGGACCGACTACGCGGAGTCAGATGAGCTTCCGGGCGTGCGGCTTCGCTGCAACCCGATGCTCGGGACCTTCGGCCTCGCCCCCAGCCGGCAGCTTCGCGAGCGGATCATCGAACGCGAGCGCGAGCTCACCGATCGCGGCGGCTTCGCCCTGCCCCCGGAGCCCGAGGACGCCGTGCCCGCGCACGCGGAGATCGCGGAGGGCGCCCTGCGGACGATCGCGCCGCACGAGACGGGAGGCAACACCGACATCAAGCAGACGACTCCGGGCGTGACTCTGCTCTACCCGGTCTACGCCGAGGGCGGGCTCGTCTCGACCGGCGACCACCACTACGCCCAGGGCGACTGCGAGGCGTGCGGCACCGCGATCGAGATCCGCGCACGCGTGCACGTCCGCTTCGGCGTACGCAAGGGGGAGGCTGAGCGGCAGGGGATCCGCGACGTCCAGTTCCTCCGCGACGACTACTTCGCCTCGCCCGAGCTGGCCGCCCCGCGGCGGTTCTTCGCCACCACCGGTCTCAGCGTCGGCAAGGACGGCGAAAATGCGAGCGAGGACGCGACCCTGGCCGCCCGCAACGCGCTGCTCAACATGATCGATCACCTCGGCACGCGGGGCTTTGACCGCCAGCAGGCCTATGCCATCTGCAGCTGCGCCGTCGACCTACGCATCAGCCAGACGGTCGACGTGCCCAACTTCATCGTGTCGGCGTTCCTCCCGCTCGACATCTTCATCTAGCCCGGCCGACGCAGCGACCCGAGAGGATCCGCCAGTCGCCCACCCGCGCGACCGGACGGGCTCCGGCCGGTGCACGGGGTCCAAAGTGGTCGCTTCGGTTGCGGCGGATCTGGATCACGAAGCCGTGGCGGCGCGGGTGGGTGGCGACGCGTCGAGCCGGGGCGTCCAGGTACCACGCGACGATCGGCCGAACGGCGGCGAGGGTTCTCGGCGGCCCGCAGGCGAGGATCCGCCGGCGACCGCCGGCGCGGTCTATGGCCGCGGGGAGCGTGTCGCGACCCCGTGACGCCTCGCGGATGGAACGCGCCTCGTCACGCTGGCCCGGCAGCTCCGGACGCTCGTAGTGGGCGATCAGCGCGAAGGCGCCAACGGCGACCACGGCGGCCATCAGGGAGGCGAGCACTCGACGCGACCGCGCCATTGCGCCCGCGACCGAGGCGAGCCCTCCCCAGCCGACGCCTCCAAGCGTGGCGATCACCGCGGCCGCGCCCATGAAGTAGCGCGGGGTCCCCGCGTAGCCGCGGGCGACCATCACGACCACGATGGCCAGCCAGGCCACGGCCCCGGCCGCCGCCACCAGGACCTCTGCCCGCGGGCGGCGGCGAGCGAAGCGCGCGAGCTCGAGGGCCAACGCGAGCGCGGCCCCGAGGGCGATCGGTTGAAGGACGCAGTGCCGAGCGTCGTGGAACGCCTGGCGAGCCGGATGCGGGTAGGCGAGGTAGGTGGTTCGGTCGGGGAGCTTCGCCCGATGAGACCCGCGCAACGGATCCCCGGACCCCCACCACTCCGGGAGGAGCCATAGCGCTGGGAGGAGCGCGGCGAGACCCACCACCAATGGCCAGGACGAGCGGTCCCGCCGCACCAGCCATATGCCGTAGATGGCCAGGAGCGGCCAGGCGTCGGGACGAAGCAGGCCAACGAAGAACCCGGATACGAACGCCGCCCGGGGGCGCCTCGCAATGTGCCGATCGACGGCCAGCAGGGTGAGCGCCATCAGGAGGCCCTCCGAGGTCGCGAGCCCCATCATGCGGAAGAACCCGGGCGCCGTCGCCACGCCGACCGCGGCGATGGCCCCGGCCGCGAGGCCCGGGACCCCCGGACCGACGAGCCGCCTCGCCACCCTGAACGCGAGCACGAGCGCCAGGAAGCCGCCGGCTCGCGCGACCACGATCCAGAGGTCGGGCGCTGCCTTTCCGAAAAGCGCGAACACGGTGGTGAACAGCACCGGAAGGGGCTTCCAGGTGGGGCCGCCCGTAGTGCTGAGGTCGAGATGGATGACCTCCCTGCCCCAGATGAGCCAAGACCAGGCGTCGTAGCTCGGGATAGAGGGCAGGAACAGGGTGGCGGCGGCCAGGCCCAGGCACCCGATCAGGATCGAGAGCGTGGCGAGTCCCCCCGACGAGCCAAGCGGGCGTGCCCGCACCGGCCGGTGCCCGGCGGGCGCTCTGCGAAGAACCGTCGTACGCATGAGCGAAGTGTCGACCGAGCCGGGGCGGAACGCTATAGGGAGCCCGGCCGCCGACCGGGCGCGCGATCGATGAGCTCGCGGCCCGCGCCTACGAGGGGCCCGCACCGTCGGGCACGATCACCCCGCGGCCGTGGATTTGCCCAGCCATGAACTCGTCGATGGCGTCGTTGATCTGATCAAGCCCATAGATCTTCGTGTGGAGCTTGACCTTGCCCTCGGCGGCAAGCGCCATCAGCTCCATGAGCTCGACGTAGTTGCCGACGAGGTTCCCGATCACCTCTATCTCGCTGAAGATGATGTCGATCGCCGGGATGTCGACGCGTCCGCCGTAGCCGACCACGTAGTACCTGCCACCCTGGGCGAGCATCGCGGGCCCCTGCTCGGTGGTGCCGTGCTCACCGACGAAGTCGATCACCGCCTCGACGCCGCGATCGCCGGTCAGCTCACGCACCCGGGCGACCACGTTCTCGTCCGACTTCACGAGCTGGTCGGCGCCGATCTCGCCGGCTAGCTCGAGCGACGCGTCAGAGGTGTCCACCGCGACTATCTCGGTCGCGCAGAGGGCACGCAGGACCTGAACCCCCACGTGGCCGAGGCCCCCCACCCCGATGACGACGCACCGCGTCCCCGGCGGCAGCTTGGCCGCCGCCTTCTTCGCCGCGCGGTAGGCGGTGATGCCGGCGTCCGCGTAGGGGGCGACGTCCCTCGGCTCGAGCCGTTCGTCGAGCTTGATGAGCGCGCGCTCGCTGGTCCGGAGGAAGTGCGCGAAGCCGCCGTCGGCGTTGAGTCCGGGGAAGACGCCGTCCTCGCAGTACATGTCCTCCCCGCGGCGACAGCCGAGGCAGACGCCGCAGGTCCTCAGTGGATGGACGATCACCGGGTCGCCGGGCTTGACCGTACCCACCTCGACGCCGACCTCCTCGACCCAGCCGGCGTTCTCGTGGCCGAGCGTGTAGGGGAGCTCCGGGTCGAGGATGTCCTTCCAGATCCCCTCGATGATGTGCAGGTCGGTGCGGCAGAGCCCGGCGCCTCCGACCCGCACGATCACGTCCTTGTGCCCCTGGAGGTCGGGCTCGGCCACGTCGTCGAGGTGGAGGTGGTCCTCTTCGTAGCTGTGCAGTCGTGCCGCCCTCACGTCGCTCCTCCCTCCTCGCGGTACCTCGTCGCCAGCAGGCCCCGGCAGAAGGCGCCGTTGCCCCGCATTCCGACCCGCATGAGCCGCGCCCGCCGCAGGTGGCGC
>DASQXU010000326.1:0-3575 GCA_035639555.1 Thermoleophilaceae bacterium | reverse complement strand
TGTTCGCGGTCGCCTTCGGCCTCTCGACCGACTACGGCGTCTTCCTCCTGTCGCGGATCAAGGAGGCCCGCGACGGCGGCGCCGACGACTCGGAGGCGGTGGCGATCGGCCTCGAGCGCACCGGACGGATCGTGACCGCGGCCGCGCTCCTGTTCTCGGTCGCGATCGGCGCGTTCGTGACCTCTGAGGTCATCTTCATAAAGGAATTGGGGCTTGGCACCGCGCTCGCAGTCCTGATCGACGCGAGCATCATCCGGGCGCTGCTCGTCCCGTCGCTCATGGAGCTCCTCGGCAAGTGGAACTGGTGGGCGCCGAGGCCGTTGCGTCGCCTCCACGCACGAATCGGGCTCAGCGAGGCTTGAGCGGGGGGCTCGACACCCGGACCGCGATCGCCCAACGAGCGCGGCGATAGGCTCCGCTCGCCTCGACCGGATTTCACCGAAATGGAGATCGAGAACAACCGGCCCGCGGGCTTGATCTTCCGCTCGGCGGGCGGGGTCACGCGGACGATCGCTGAGCTTGCGGCCCCCGACCACGTCAAGCCCTAGGGGCGCCGCGGAGATGCCAAGCACCGACGTACAGACGGGCTACGCGCCGGTCGGCGACCTCGAGATGTACTACGAGATCCACGGCCACGGGAAGCCACTGATCCTCCTGCACGGCGCGTACATGACGATCGACATGATGGGAGCGATCCTGCCCGGACTGGCCAAGACCAGGCAGGTGATCGCCGCCGAGCAGCAGGGACACGGCCGGACGGCCGACGCCGATCGCCCGATCACCTATCAGCAGATGGCCGACGACACCGCGGCGCTCGCTCGGCAGCTCGGGATCGACAACGCCGACGTAGTCGGCTACAGCATGGGCGGCGGCATCGCCCTACAGCTGGCGATCCGCCACCCCGGCGTGGTGAGGAGGCTCGTTGTCGCGTCGGCCTCCTTCAGCAGCGACGGGATGCACGCCGCGGCGCTCGAGATGTTCCCGTCGATCTCACCAGAGCTCTTCGCCGGGACTCCGATCGAGGAGGCATACCTGCGCACCGCGCCGAACCCGGGCGACTTCCCCAAGCTGGTCGAGAAGCTGAAGCAGCTCGACACGACGCCTTTCGCCTGGCCGGAGCAGGACATCCGGGGGATCGCGGCCCCCACTCTGATCGTCTTGGGAGACTCCGACGGCGTCCGCCTCGAGCACGCGGTCGAGCTCTTCAGGCTACGTGGAGGCGGGGTGATGGGCGACCTCGCCGGCCTGCCGAAGTCGCAGCTCGCCGTGCTCCCCGGCACCTCGCACTTCGTCCCGCCCGGGTCGGGGCTCCTGGACCGGGCGGACTGGCTGCTGGCGATGATCCCAGCGTTCCTCGACCCGCCGACGCCGGACTCGTGACCGGCAACGACGTCACCGCCTAGCGCCCGAACCACTGGCCGCGGCTTGCCTGGGGCGGGACCGCGGGCGTCCGGCCCCGCCGTACGCCCTTGGACGGGCCCGACCGGTTTGTGGCGCGTCCGCCCCGGCGCCGCTGCTCCAGTACGGCCGCGAGCCTAGCCCCGGCGATGGGCCAGGTGCTTGGGGTGCCCCTTGCCAGCGCCACTCGTGCACAGCCCGGCCGGGTCGGAGGTCGCGCACTTGTTCTTTCTGAACAGGGCCGTGCCGGTTTGGTCCCAGAGCAGGTCCACCGGCCGGTTGCCGAACGCCCTGTTGTGAGCCACCGTGTCGTTCTGCGGCTCAGTGCCACCGGGCCCCTTCACGAGCGCGATGCCGCCCGAGACGAGCGACGGGCCGCTCGGCTGGTTCCCGAGCACCAAGTTGTGGGCGACGCGCGTTCCAAAGGCCCCGAGCAACGCGATGCCCGCTCCCGAGATGGGTGGCTCGTCCTCGGCTGGCTCACCGGGGCAGGCCTTGTCGTTGGCCACGACGCGGTTGTGGTCGATGATGAAGTTGCCTGCCGGACCGGGGGCGTCCGCCAGTGCGAACAGGCCGGCGCAGTTGCCCTGGAGGAGGTTGTGGCTGACCCTGCCGCCGATCGCGTTGCGAAGCAGGATTCCCTCGCCGCTGTTGTCGATCGAGCGGTTGTGTCGCACGATGGCGTTCGCCTGGGGCGAGTCCCCCACGTACAACCCCGGTGCGCCGTTTCCGCGCGCGAGGTCGTGCAGGTAGCGCGGGCCCTTCGAGCTCAGCGCGAACACGCCGTAGCCGCCGTTCTCGAGGAGCTTGTCATGGGAGACGATGAGGCGCTCGGTCGCGATCGCCCAGATCCCCTGGCTGCTGAAGCCCCGCACCGTGAAACCGGTGACCTTCACCCCGGACACGTAGTCGGTGACGTCTCCGGTGGCCTCATTGAGCGTTCCCACGACGCAGATGCCGTTGACACCCTCGAACTGATTGCAGACTGTCGAGGCTGGAGTGGCGGGCGGGAGCAGGAGCACGTGCTGGCCGCGCAGGCGAATGCCGTCCTTATCGATTTGGAGGCTCTCGCGGTACGTGCCGCGGTGAACGAGAACGGTGTCTCCGGGGCTCGCGGCGTTGAGAGCGGCCTGGATCGATTCGCCCGGGTGGACGTGATGGACCTTGGCGAACGCGGGCGCAGCGCCGAGCAGGCACGCCAGCGCGGCAACGCAGAAAAGACGGCCCAGACGAGACATGATCCGCTCCCAGTCGGAGTGAAGTTCAGCTGAGGCATACCCCTTCCCCGGAGCTTCTGAACGAGCGGGCCGGGGCTGCTCGTCCGAAAATCGTGCCCTGCGCGGAGCCGGGGCTGATCCATTCGGCCGGTCTGGGAGGATCCGCGGGGTGGCGCCTCACCCGATCGTCGTCCCCCCCGGTCAGGGTCATCGCGTGGGCAACGTCGAGTTCCTGGCACGCACCGCCGACACCCCCCGCTTCACGTTCGGCATCATCGAGATCGCCCCCGGGCGCGCGCTCGAGGCCCACGTGCACCCGGACGAGGACGACGCGTTCTACATCGTCGAAGGCGAGATGACCTTCCTCTTCGGGGACCAGCGGGTGAGCGCGCCGCCGGGGACGTTCGTGCTCGTGCCGCCCGGGGTCGAACACGGCTTCACCAACGACGACACGCGCCCGGTCCGCATGCTCAACATCCACGCACCAGCCGGATTCGACCGCCGCATCGGTCTCGCCGACTGATCGCCCGAGGCCGCAACGATCCCCCAGCCTGTGTCAGCTTCGGTCGCCCCGGCCGTCTGCCCCGCGCCAGCCGACCAGATCCAGGGAACTCGCTGAACCGGTCGTTGATCGCCGTGACCGACGCCCGGGGGCCAAGGCCGTCGATCGGGTCGAGCAGCACAAGACCGCCGTCGACGCCGCCGTCGACGCCGGCGTGCGTCGCATCGTGTACCTGAGAGGCTTGGCGGGCGGGGGCGACTCGTGGAGCTGAGTCGGGGGGCACTGACTTGCCTTCGGTTGGTCGGCGTCTACGCGCCGCCGAGGAGGAGGGTGTCGAGCCCGCGGGTCAGTCCCACCAGCTCGGGGGCTTTGCGCGTCGCAATTAGCGTCCCCGCGACGTATGGCTCCGGCGTGCCGCCGGCATCGTGGCGCAGGGTCAGCCGCTCGTCCGGCAAGCC
>DASQXU010000325.1:0-7755 GCA_035639555.1 Thermoleophilaceae bacterium | reverse complement strand
GGTTCCGCCGGGGGTGAAACCTGGCCGGCGGGCGGGCGGGGGCTACGATGATCAGATGGCAGACGACGCCAGCGAGCGGAACGAAACGCGGCCCGCCCGCGGGTCGGGGCAGGGCCAAGGCGACGGCGCGCCGGGCGGTCCGGACCCGCGCACTCCGCTGCCGCCCGGCCCGCGCGATCGCCCGGGCTGGCGGATAAGCCCGGCCCCCGACGGCCGCGGGGCCACGCCGCCGAAGCCGCCGATGATGCCCTTCTCCTGGGGGCGCTTCCTGCTCATCCTCGCCGCTCTGCTGGCGGTCAACTACCTGCTGGTGGCGCTGCTCGCCCCGCCCAAGCCGCGGCTGAGCATCCCGTACAGCCCGACCTTCCTGGCCGAGGTCAGGGCGGACAACGTCAAGTCGATCTCCTCTCAGGGGGAGACGGTCAAGGGCGACTTCAAGCGCAAGGTGCGCTACCCGCCGAGCGACAAGAACGCCACCGCCGCCACCCGCTTCTCCACCCAGGTGCCGACGTTCGCGAACAACAACCAGCTTTCGAGCCTCCTCCAGCAGCACCACGTGGTGGTGAACGCCAAGCCCGAGAACGAGCGCTCGTTGTGGGAGACCCTGTTGGTCGGGTTCGGCCCGACCCTGCTGCTGGTCGCCGCCTTCCTGTTCCTCTTCCGCCGGGCGGCCCGCGCCGGTGGCGCGGGCGGGCTGATGTCGTTCGGGCGCTCGCGGGCGCGCCGGGTCGAGGCGTCCGAGCAGACCGTGACGTTCGCCGACGTCGCCGGGATCGACGAGGCCAAGGCCGAGCTCACGGAGATCGTCGACTTCCTCCGCGACCCCGGCCGCTACCGCCGCCTCGGCGCGCGCATCCCGCGCGGCGCGCTGCTCACCGGCCCGCCGGGAACCGGCAAGACGCTGCTCGCGCGTGCGGTGGCGGGCGAAGCCGGCGTGCCGTTCTTCTCGATCTCCGCCTCCGAGTTCATCGAGGCGATCGTCGGAATCGGCGCCTCGCGCGTGCGGGACCTGTTCGCCCAGGCCAAGGAAGCCGCCCCGGCGATCATCTTCATCGACGAGCTCGACGCGATCGGGCGCTCGCGGGCCGGCGCAATTGGCTTCGGCGGCGGGCACGACGAGCGCGAGCAGACGCTCAACCAGATCCTGACCGAGATGGATGGCTTCGACACCACGGCCGGCGTCATCGTGCTCGCGGCCAGCAACCGCCCCGAGGTTCTCGATCCGGCGCTGCTTCGCCCCGGGCGGTTCGACCGCCGAGTCGCCGTGCAGCCACCGGATCTCATCGGGCGGCGCAAGATCCTCGAGGTCCACACGCGCTCCGTCCCGCTGGGCGACGACGTCGACCTCGAGGACGTCGCCGCCTCGACACCGGGGATGGTCGGCGCGGACCTGGCAAACCTGGTGAACGAGGCCGCGTTGCTCGCCGCGAGCCGCGGGCGGGTCCGGGTCGAGATGAGGGACTTCACGGACGCCCTCGAGAAGATCGTGCTCGGCGCGGCCCGGAAGGTGCTGCTCTCGGAGGACGACCGGCGGCGGGTCGCATACCACGAGGCGGGCCACGCGATCGTCGGGATGTTGACCCCGGGCGCGGACCCGGTCCGCAAGGTGTCGATCATCCCGCGCGGCCAGGCGCTCGGCGTCACTCTCTCGGCCCCCGAGATGGACCGCTTCAACTACGACGAGCGCTACCTGAAGGGCAAGCTGCGGGTCTCCCTCGCCGGACGGGCCGCCGAGGAGATCGTGTTCGGCGACGTGACCACCGGCGCCGAGTCCGACATCCAGCAGGTGACCGAGGTCGCCCGCCGGATGGTCGGTCGCTGGGGGATGAGCCCCGAGGTCGGGCTCGTGGCGGTGCTTCCGGCCGACGGGCAGCCGCCCGGCATACCCGGCGGCGACGAGAGCTCGGAGGCAACCCAGCAGCTCGTCGACCGCGAGGTCCGCCGGCTCGTGGAGGAGGCGCACCAGGAGGCGCTGCGACTGCTGAGCGAGAACCGAGAGCGCCTCGACGGCCTGGCCTCCGCCCTCCTCGAGCATGAGACCCTCGACGAGGACGAGGCCTACGCGGCCGCCCGCATCGAGCGGCGCCCCGAGGAGCGCCGAGAGCCGGTGGCCGGTCCCACCGCCTGACCCGGCGGTGCCAACGCCCGAGGACCTCGTCGACCTCGCGCTGGCCGAGGACGTCGGCTGCGCGACGCCCTGCGCGAGCTCCGTCCACCGCTGAGGGTCGATCCGGAGATCGCGGAGCGCGCCCGGGTGCCGATCGAGCGCATGGTCGCCCCCGAGTAGCCCGCTCGGCGCGCCTCGGGGAGCACCGACGCCTACGCGGGTAGCCTGCCCCGGTGCCGCTGAAGCGTCTCTACCCCGAGCCCGGGGAGACCACTCCGCAGGAGCTCGCCGCCTCGCTCGACCTCGCCGGCCTCGCCCCGGACGCCCGTCCCTACCTGGTGCTCAACATGGTGTCCTCGGTCGACGGGAAGGCGACTTACGCCGGCAAGACCCGCGGCCTCTCGAGCGAGCTCGACCGCGCCCTCTTCCACGAGCTCCGAACCCGTCCCGACGCGGTGATGGTCGGCGCCGGCACCGCTCGGGTGGAGCGCTACGGCCGGCTCGTGCGGCGCGAGGAGCTGCGCGAGCGCCGGCGCGCGACCGGGCTCGCGCCCGACCCGCTGGCGGTGATAGTCAGCGCCCGGCTCGACCTCCCGGCCGATCTCCCGCTGCTACAGGACGAGGCCTCGCGGGTGGTCGTGGCCACCGCCTCCACCGAGAACGTCGAGGGAGTGCGGGCCGCGGTCGAGTACGTACGCACCGGCGACGACCTTCCGCTGCTCATGGCCCGCCTGCGCGAGGAGCACGGCGTGCGGTCGGTGCTCTGCGAGGGTGGCCCCACGCTCAACTCCCACCTGCTCGCCGCGGGGTTGGTCGATGAGCTCTTCCTCTACCTCTCGCCCGACCTGCTCGGGGGAGCCGACGCCCTGACCATCGTCGCCGGGCGGCCGCTGCTCGAGCCGGTCGAGCTCGAGCCGGTGTGGCTCGCCGAGGGCGACGGCGGCCTGTTCGCTCGCTGGCGCGTCCGGCGCCCGATGGGCGCTGGCTAACCTTGGCGCCCTGAGGCGACCGCGCCACTCCTCCCCGCAGATGAACCGGACTCGCATCGCCTGGCTGGCGCTCGCGTGCGCGCTGATCGGCCTCGTCGTCGGCCTCTGGGCCGGCGGGCATCCGGCCGACCTGCCGGGATTCCTGCGGGGCGCGTTCGTCTCCGACGATCGGGCCACGCGCGCGGAGCTGATCGACTCGATCGAGGACAACTTCTACCGGCCGGTGAGCCGCAGCGCCCTGGAGGACGCCTCGCTCAAGGGGATCGTCCGAGCGTTGCACGACCCGTTCTCCCACTACCTGACACCCCAGGAGGCCAAGTCCTTTCAGGAATCGGTAGAGGGTCAGTTCGAGGGCGTGGGGATGAGCGTCGCCGAGGACCGGCGCGGGCTCCGGGTCGTCAACGTGTTCGCGGGCTCGCCGGCCGTGCGTGCCGGCATCCGGCGCGGAGACCTCATCACCGCGGTGAACGGCCGCTCTATCGCGGGCGAGTCGAGCGAGGTCGCGACCGCAAAGATCAAGGGGCGGCCCGGAACGCACGTCCGCCTCGGAGTGCTCAGCCGCGCCTCCGGGCGACACCGCGACGTCACCCTCGTCCGAGCCCGCATCGAGGTGCCGGTGGCCCGCGGCCGCATCGTCACCCGCGGAGGCCACAAGCTCGCTGTCATCCAGCTCCTGAGCTTCAGCTCCGGCGCGCACGGCTTCGTCGACCGGGCGGTTCGCTCGGCGGTCGCGCGGGGCGCCCAGGGCGTCGTGCTCGACCTGCGCGGCAACGGGGGCGGTCTGCTGCGCGAGGCGGTCCTCGTGGCCAGCGCGTTCATCGAGAGGGGCAAGATCGTGTCGGTCCGCGGGAGGCACCGGCCGGAGCGCACCGAGGACGCCACGGGCGGGGCGATCGCGCCGCGCATTCCCCTGGTCGTGCTCGTGGACCGGGGCAGCGCGAGCGCCTCGGAGATCGTCACCGGCGCCCTGCGCGACCACCGCCGGGCGACGGTGGTGGGGACCCGGACCTTCGGCAAGGGCCTCGTCGAGGAGGTCCAGCCGCTGTCGAACGGCGGCCTGCTCGACCTCACCGTGGCCCGCTACTACCTCCCGGACGGCGAGGGCATCGGCCGCCGGGGCATAGCCCCGCAGGTCCCGGCGAGGGACAGCCCGCGCACCGGTCCGGACGAGGCTGTCCCCACGGCGCTCGACGTCCTGCTCAAACAGCTTCGATGAGCGCCCCGCCGCGCCCTTCGGCGCGCGGCTGGCCGGCCCGGCACGTGAGCCAGCCCCTCGTGGCGGTGCTCGCCCGGCGCGGTCGGTTCACGGTCGCCGAGCCGCTGTTTCACCGGGGCTTCCGGACGACGGTCGACCCGCGGGGGCCGGTGGCGGCGGGCGAAGGCGACCTCGTGCTCGTCGGGATGGGCAAGCGCGGGGCACGGGTCGTACGAGTGCTGGGAAGGCCGAATGTGGCGCGGGACGTCGTCGAGGGGCTGATGCTCGATCGCGGCCTGCACCGCACCTACCCGCGCTCGGCGACCGCGGAGGCCGAGGATGCCGCCGGCTCGCCGTACGCCCCGGCGGACCGGGTCGACCTCACCGCGCTGCCCACATTCACGGTCGACCCCGAGGAGGCACGGGACTTCGACGATGCGATCTCGGCCCGGCGCGAGGACGGGGCGATCCGCGTGTGGGTGCACATCGCCGACGTGACCGCCTACATGCGTCCGGGCGGCCCCCTCGATCGCGAGGCCTACCGCCGCGGCACGAGCGTGTACGTCCCCGGCGCGGTCGAGCCGATGCTGCCCGACGTGTTGTCGGGCGACGCCTGCAGCCTTCGGCCCGGGGAGGAGCGCCTGGCCGTGAGCGTCGAGATGGCGATGCGCGGCACCGAGCCGGTCGCCGTCTCGTTCCACCGCTCGCGGGTGCGAAGCGACGCCCGCCTGACCTACCGCCAGGTCGACGCCATCTTCCACGGCCGCGAGCGCGCTGCCGCCCCCTGGGCGGAGCCGCTGGCCGCCGCCCGCGAGGTGGCCGCCGCCCTGCGCGAGCGTCGCGACCGGCGCGGTGCGCTCGAGGTGGACTCGGCCGAGCCGTCCTTTCACTTCGACGCCGAGGGCAACGTGGTGCGGGTGGTGCACGAGGAGCAGACCGAGTCGCACCGGCTGATCGAGGAGCTGATGGTGCTGGCCAACGAGCAGGTCGCCGGGTACCTGGCGGACCGCGGCATCCCGACCCTCTACCGGGTCCACGAGCGGCCGGACCCGCCCGCGGTCGCCGCTCTGGTGGACCAGCTCGCCAGCCTCGACGTCCCGACCCCACCGCTGCCGAGGCACATGAGCCCCCAGCAGGCCGCCGAGCTCGCGGCCGAGGCTTCCCGGCTGGCCGCCGCGGAGAGCCGGCGCTCCGGACGGGGGCGCCAGGCCTTCCGGACGCTCGTCCTCCGCTCGCTGAAGCAGGCGTCCTACTCCCCGCGCAACGTCGGCCACGCCGGGCTGGCGAGCCCGCGTTACTGCCACTTCACCTCGCCGATCCGCCGCTACCCCGACGTCGTCGCCCACCGCGCCCTGCTCCAGGGCCTGGGCCTCGACCACACCGCCCACCCGGCCCACGAGCTCGGCGAGGCCGGGGTTCTCTGCTCGGCCGCCGAGCGCGACGCGATGGCGATCGAGCACGAAGCGGACGACGTCTGCGGCGCGTTCCTGCTCGAGCGGGTGCTGGCCGAAGCCGATCCGGCGAGCCCGCCGGCCTTCGAGGGCGAGGTGATCGGCGTGATCCCGAGGGGCGCGTTCGTGAGCTTCGGCCCTGAGCGCTTCGAGGGGTTCCTGCCGGTGCGGCGGATGCCCGAATGGTGGGAGCTGAACGAGCAGGAGACGGCCCTGATCACCCACGGCTCGGGGCGCGCGCTGCGGCTCGGCGACCCGATCGAGGTGTCGGTGGAGCGGGTCGACCCGCCGCGTGGGAGGGTCGACCTCGTCCCGGCTGGCTCATACTCGTAGTCGTCATGGCGAAGAGGGGCAGAAAGCGCAGGGCCGCCCCGGGCGACGTGGCCACCAACCGCCAGGCCGGGTTCCGCTACGACCTGCTCGAGCGGGTCGAGTGCGGCATCCAGCTCACGGGCTCCGAGGTGAAGTCGTTGCGCGAGGGCGCGGTGCAGCTCAAGGACGCCTACGCGGAGGTCCGCGACGGCGAGCTCTGGCTCCAGCGCATGTACATCGCCCCGTACAAGCCGGCGGCCCGCGAGAACCACGATCCCGAGCGGCCCCGCAAGCTGCTGCTGCACCGGCGGGAGATCGAGCGACTGCTGGGCAAGACCGCCGAGCGCGGGCTCACCCTGGTCCCCACCCGGATCTACTTCAACGGCCCCTACGCCAAGGTCGAGCTCGCGCTGGCCCGCGGGCGGGAGCGCCACGACAAGCGGCGGGCGATCCGGGAGCGCGAGCAGAGGCGGGAGATCGAGCGGGCGCTCGCCGAACGCCGCTGATGGCCGTGGCGCGGCGCGGTCGCCGCGGTCGCCGTCGCTAGAGGCTTCGTGGCAGGTGGGTGGCGTGCATGCCGAGGGCGAGCGCCGCCGCGAGCCCCACGTATAGGGCGGCCACCCCGGCCCGGGCGAGGGGCCTGACCCGATGGAAGCGGCGCCCCTCGGGGGTGTGCCGCGCCTGCCAGCGCCGCCAGGTCTCGAGGCCGCCGAAGGCGAGGACGAGGAGCATGATCGGGTTGGGGAACGCGATGGTCAGGGCCACGAGCCCGGCGTAGCCGGCGAGCCACATCCACGGCGAGAGGGCGGCCATCGCCCGCCCGCCGTCGAGCGGCAGCACCGGGAGCAGGTTGAAGAGGTTGAGGAAGAAGCCAACGAACGCAAGCGCCCGGAACAGCTCCTCGCCGGTGATGCCGTAGAGCGCTAGGGGCACCAGCGCGCCGAGCGAGCCGAGCACCGGCCCGGCCAGCCCGACCCGCGCTTCGGCCGCGGCGTCCTTCGGCAGCTCCCGCATTGCCACGACCGCGCCCATGAACGGGATGAACATGGGCGCGCTGGCCCGGATCCCCTCGCGGCGGAGCTGGATTACGTGCCCCATCTCGTGGACGAGCAGCAGCAGGACGAAGCCCACGCCGAAGCGCCAGCCCCACAGCAGCGCGTAGGCGCCGATCGAGACCAGCATCGAGCCCGACGTCGTGAGCAGCTTGAGCTTCGGTGCCAGGAGCAGCAGCGCCTTGAGCTTCGTCCCGAGCTTGGCCAGCGCCAGGGCGAGCGCGGCCAGAGCGCCCCCGATCCGCTTCCACGGCGATCGGTCCTCGCGCAGGGGCGAGCGCGGCTCCAGCGGCTCGGGTGCCGTGCGAGGCTCGGGCGCCGTCCGCGGCGCACCCCCGAAAAGCGATTCCATGCCATCGATTGTGGCAGGGGCGAGCCCCGATCCCGGCCGGCCGCCGAACGATGGCCGCCGCGAGGACCCGGGGCTAGAATTAGAGGTCCTCACGGGGACGACAGGCTTCGACGTGGACGTTCACGTGGGGGCAGTTGCGAGTCGAGGTCCCCGGTAGGCCTCGCAAAACAACCGGGAAACCAATAAGTGCGGACCGTCATCACGAGTTCGCGCTCGCTGCCTAGCAACCACTAGGCGAGTGAGCTGTCGGCCTCCCCTCGGCCCGTGGGGGAGATGACCGGCATCAGAGAACGGGCT
>DASQXU010000324.1:0-2214 GCA_035639555.1 Thermoleophilaceae bacterium | reverse complement strand
AGCCCGGCCCTGCCCCAGGCGGCTCGGGCCCGCTCGAGCAGGGCGGACGGCTCAAAGGCCCGCTCCTCGCTCGCTCCGAACGCGAGTCCCCGCCCGCCGCGTCCCCGTCCGAGGCGGTGGGCCAGCAGGTGGGCGCGCAGGGTCTCGGAGAGCGGGATCCGGCGCCGGCCGGAGCGGCTCTTCGGCTCGATCGGCCCCGCGACGCGGTCCCAGGAGCGGCTAACGTGGATCAGGCGGCCGTCGAGGTCGAGGTCCTCCCAGCGCAGGGCCTGGAGCTCGCCGCGGCGAAGCCCCGCATAGAGGGCGCTGGCCCACACCGCCCGGTCGGCGGGCGGCAGGGCCTCGAGCAGGGCGCGGGCCTCGGCCGGGCGGGCCACGCGCTCGCGCCGTGGCGGTACGGCGGGGAGGGAAAGCCCCGGGTCGGGTTGAGCCCGACCTCGGAGCGGCGGGTGGCGCGGCGGTAGATCGCGCGCAGCGGGAGGATGGCGTTGCGCACCGTACTCGCAGCCCGCCCCTCCGCCATCAAGCGATCGACCAAATCTTGGACCTGATTGCGGGTAACCGAGGAGAGGCGCAGCTGGCCGAGCTCGGGCAGCAGCTTGGCGTCGAGCGCCTGCTCGTAGCTTCGGAGCGCCGAGGGCTTGTAGCGCTCGCCGGAGCGAGTCCTGATCACCCCGGCCCTGGCCCCCGCAAGCCACTGCTCGGCGGCCTCGGACAGGGTGATCCGGCTGGGCGCCCGCATCTGTCCCCGGCGCAGCGCCACCTGGCTCTCGGCCCGCCAGGCCCGGGCCTCGGCGAGGGTGGGGAAGGTCCTCCGGATCGGTTTTCGGTCGCGTACAGACCACACCTGCGCCTGGTAGGAGGGGCGGCACGAGCAGGGGCCGCCGGAGCGCGAGGCACAGGCGGCGGAGTGGCGTAGGGCGATCCCCTGGGGCGAGCGCCGATTGCGCCTTGGGCGCGGCTTCGCTCTCGCGTCGGGCACAGCAGACACAGCTACCGCTGCCCGGGCCTCAGAGCAAGTCGGGCTAGCGGACATCCTGGTGATCGCCGCTACTTGGCGGCTGCGAGCTAGCAGAGCCGCTCCAGGCGCCCGTCCGCGGGCCGGCGGCCAAAGCGGCGGCGACCCAGCCGGTCCACCGGCCCGAAATGATCCGGGTACATGCGCTCGAGCCCCGCCGCCGGCTACGTCCTGGTGCCCGCCGACGTCCTCACCGCGAAGCCGCGCACCCTCGATCGCGTCGAGAGCGCCGCGCTCCCGCTCGCCGGGCTCAGCGCCTGTCAGGGCCTCTTCGACCACGGCGAGCTCGAGGCGGGCCGGCGGGTCCTGATCCACGGCGGTGCCGGCTGCGTCGGCGCACTCGCCGTGCAGCTCGCCCGCGGCCCGGCGCAGCCAAATCGCGCACCGCTCGAACACTTGGCTGGTGCATGCGCCAAAAATGCCGCCACGGTTAGGCTCAAGAGGTGGAGATCTCCGCGCTATGCTAACCAGCCGCGCCTAGGGCCAGCTCCCTCCTCCAAAGGCAGGCACCCTCGGCGTACTAGGCGGAGCGTACTAGGCGGAGGGTCGCTGCGTCAGGGTGGTCCAGCCCGCGGCGGCCCTCTTACCTTTCCGGAGAAGCTGCGCGCTTACGGGGCGGCTGGCCCGGGGCTCAGGCGCTCACGGGGCCGTGCACGGCGGCGTGACAGCCGACGCCGCGGGTCTCGAGGTTGGCGAGGGTATCTGGGCCGCCGGCGGACCGGGGCACCACGTGGTGGATCTCGAGGCGGTCACTCCCGCGGCAGTGGACGCATTGCCAACCGTCTCGGAGCAGCACCGCGGCCCCGGAGCTGGCGCCACGCTCGCTTCACCCTCATCACGCCCAACCGCTGCAACGACATGCACGACTGCGGGATCGCGCGCGGCGACCGCTGGCTCGCCACCTGGCTGCCGAGGATCTTCCGAAGCTCCGAGTACCGCTCCGGCACGACGGCCGTCTTTCTGACCTGGGACGAGGACGACGGCAAAACCGGCAACCACGTCCTCACGCTCGTGATGTCCCGGCGCATCCGACCCAATACTCGTTCCGGGGCTCGCTTCGACCACTACTCGCTGCTGCGTACGACCGAGGAGCTGCTTGGCGTCCGAGCCCGCCTCGGAGCCGCCGCGCGGAGCGCTCCCGACATGCGCGCCGCGTTCGATCTCTAGCCTTGCGCCTACCCCCTGGAGGACAATGC
>DASQXU010000323.1:0-2608 GCA_035639555.1 Thermoleophilaceae bacterium | reverse complement strand
CTCGGAGTGGCGCAGGCGCTGCCAACGAAGACCTTGTCGCCCGGGCTCACCACCGAGACCGCCTCCGCGGCCGAGACCTGGCGGTCACGCCAGTCGAGTGCCGCCTCGACACTCATGCGGAAGTTCAAGCCTACCGCGGGCCGCCCACCGCCGATGACAGGAGCCCGAACGACATCGACCGTCAAGGTGGCCGGCGAGTCGCCGGCTACCTGGGCGCCGCAAGGCGCTGCCGATTCCTGGACCCCGTCGGGTCCGGTGCGCCGGAGTGGAGGTCATCCGCGACACCGACCCGAATACCACGCAAGCCGGCTCGCCGAGCGGAGCGGATACCTCGGGGGAACGTCAGGGGGGACGAACATTGGAGAAGCGAGCAGAATGTTCTAGCCGCTCGCTTCTACGTGCTCCCGGCTGCCCACGGGGCGCCGATCATCGCCTTGAGCGGCCGCGGGCAGTGGCCGTCGGCGTGCTCCTTGAGGCTCGCGGGCCGCTCGTGCGAGAACGCGTCGGCGGCTGCGCTGCCGCGGACGGACGGTCGTGCGCCTGTGCGCCGGAGGCGCTGACGTTCCGAGCGCGGGGGCGGAGCCCGGGTAGGCACTTGGCGTCTTCGCCCTATACGGGGAGGAAGGCGCCCTTCATCAGCTCAACGACCGAAAGAGTGCGTTGACGGCCTTCCGGCTGCCCTCAATCTCCACGTCGCCAGCCTCCACCGCCTTCCGCAGCCGGTTTCCGCCGAAGACGATGCCCGCGATGACATTCGGATCGCTCCGAATCACGGCATCGGCTTCGTCCGCCTCCCCGCGGACGGCTTCGAATTGCCCTCCTTTCACCGCGATCTTGCAGGGGATCTCCCCCAGCCGGAGCTCGTAGGTGGCCTCCAAGTCGTCCGCCTTCGCTGGGTCGAACCCCGACTTGAGGGCGAGCACCAGCGAATCCGGACCCATTTCGGCACCCCGCGGGAATGAGGGCGAGGCGCTCGCCCAGCGGCCCAGCGCGAGGACGGCCGGCTCGAGCTGACGACCCCAGTCGGTCAGCTCATAGACCTGCACAGCGGCGGGCGGAGCGAGCTTGCGGCGGCGCACGATCCCGGACTCCTCCAGCTCCCGCAGCCGCTGGCCGAGGACGTTCGGGCTGATGTCCGGGATGCCCGCGCGCAGATCGGTGAATCGCTTCGGGCCGAGCAACAGCTCGCGGACGACGATCAGCGCCCAGCGCTGCCCGAGGAGGTCGGAGGCATGGGCGATCCCGCAACCGTCGTCGTGGGTCCTCCTGCGCGCCATCGCAACGGAAGTCTACCGCGATGCTAGTCCTGAAAGACGACCTACTAGTTGTTTTTTAGGACTTTGTGGTACGGTCCGCCGGCGATATGGAGCAGGCGGCAAGCGAACGGAAGGAGATCGGGATGGACCTCCCCGAGGTCGTGTCCGCGAGCGAATGGGAGGCGGCGCAGAAGCGGTTCCGTGCGAAGGAGAAGGAGCTGACCCGGCGGAGCGACGAGCTCGCCGCGGAGCGTCGGCGGCTGCCGCGGACGAAGGTCGAGAAGCACTACGAGTTCGAGGGCCCGCCGGGGAAGGTGGGGCTCCCGGACCTGTTCGAGGGGAGACGGCAGCTCGTCCTCTACCACTTCATGTTCGGGCCCAACCAGGATGCGGGCTGCGATGGCTGCTCCATGTTCATCGACCAGGTCGGCCACCCCGCTCACCTGCACGCCCGCGACGTCACCTTCGCGATCACCTCGCGTGCCCCGTTCGCCAAGCTCGAGCGGTACCGGCGGCGGCTGCGATGGGAGCACCCGTGGTACTCGTGGGGAGGCGGGGACTTCGGCGTCGACTTCGGCACCTCTCCCGCCCAGCCCAAGGAAGGCGCCTACCAGGACGGCGAGGGCTTCGCGCTGAGCGTCTTCCTGCGCGACGGCGACGACGTCTATCGCACGTACTTCACGCGCAGCCGCGGCGTCGAGGCGATCGGACCCGTCTGGAGCTTCCTGGACCGGGCGCCGTTCGGGCGCCAGGAGACCTGGGAGGACTCGCCGGCCGGCTACCCGCAGGTCGAGCCCTACACCTGGTGGCGCCGTCACGACGAATACGAGGAGGCACGATGAGCGACCGCGACGGTTTCGCGCCGGGCGTCCCGTGCCTGGTCACGGGCGTCTTCCCCGACCCGCAAGCAGCCGCCGCGTTCTACTCCGACCTGTTCGGCTGGGAGACCGAGGACCTGATGCCGGAGGACCAGCCGGGCAGCTACGTCCTCGGCCGCCTCCGTGGCCGCGACGCGGCCGCCATCGTCTCCGAGCACGGTGCCCCGGCGCCGCCCGAGCCGGTCTGGACCACCCTGATCTGGGTCGAGAGCGCCGACGAGGCCGCCGCCAAGGCAGCGGACACCGGCGGACGCGTCGTCGGGCGGCCCTTCGACTCGCCGGGCGGCGGCCGCCAGGCCGTGCTCGCCGACCCGGCGGGAGCGGTCTTCTCGGTCTGGGAGCCGCGCGAGCGTCGCGGGGCGCAGGTGGTCAACGAGCCGGGCGCCTGGGCGATGAGCTCGCTGAGCACCTCCGACCCGAAGGGCGCGAAGCGCTTCTACTCGGAGGTCTTCGGCTGGGATACCCGCAGCTTCG
>DASQXU010000322.1:0-4008 GCA_035639555.1 Thermoleophilaceae bacterium | reverse complement strand
TTGCAGACGCCCTGCGGCACCGCTCAGGTCGTTGCGCCTCGGGCCTTGTCGATCTCGTAGGCCGCGGTGATCAGCCCAATGTGGCTGAACGCCTGCGGGAAGTTGCCGAGCTGCTCGCCGTTCTGGGTGTCGATCTCCTCGGCCAGGAGGCCGAGGTCGTTCGCGTAGCCGGCTAGCTGCTCGAACAGCGCCTCGGCCCGGTCGACCTCGCCCGCCTTGGCCAGGCAGGAGACGAGCCAGAACGAGCAGATCACGAACGTGCCCTCCTCCCCGGTCAGGCCGTCCGCGTTGAGCCCCTCGTCGTTGCGGTATCGGAGCACGAGCCCGTCCTCGGTCAGCTCGCGCGCGATGGCCTCGATCGTCGAGCGCATCCGCTCATCGGTGGCCGGAAGGAAGCCGAGCAGGGGCATGAGCAGCTGGCCCGCGTCGAGCTCGTCCGAGTCGAACGACTGGGCGAAGGACTGCTTGCGCTCGCTCCAGCCCCGCTCGAGGATCGCGTTGCGGATCTCGTCCCTGACCCGCTCCCATTCCTCGGGCTTGGCGTACTCACCGAGCTCCGGGGCGAGCTTCACGGCGCGGTCGAGCGCGGTCCAGCACAGGACCTTCGAGGAGATGTGGTGACGCGGCTCGCCCCGCATCTCCCACATCCCGGCGCCCTTGTCGGTCCAGCGGCGGGCCGCCGTGTCGGCGAGATCGGCGGCGAAGGCCTGTATCTCCGGATGCAAATCGCCGAGCTTCTCGTGGTAGAGCCACAGGGAGTTGAGCAGCTCGCCGTAGACGTCGAGCTGGGTCTGGCCCCACGCCCCGTTGCCGACTCGCACCGGGCTCGAGCCGCGCCAGCCGCGGAGGTGCGGCAGCTCGCGCTCTGAGAGGTCGTGCTCGCCCCCGATCCCGTACATGATCTGGAGCGAGCCCTCGCCGGCGCGGCCGCCGGCCGAGCTCGTCATGAACGAGACGAACTCGTCGGCCTCGTCCGAGCAGGCGCCGATGTAGAGCGCCTCGAGCGTGAGGCTCGAGTCGCGGATCCACGAGAAGCGATAGTCCCAGTTGCGCTCGCCGCCGACCCCTTCGGGGAGGGACGTCGTGGGCGCCGCCACGATCGCCCCCGTCGGGCGGTAGGTGAGGCCCTTCAACACCCGTGAGCTCAGCCTCACGAGCTCCCTGTTCGGCCCCTCGTAGACGTCGTGCTCGGCCTCCCAGGAGCGCCAGCCGGCGACGGTGTCGTCGATCCGCGCGCGCACCCGCTCCGGCGGTGTCGGGGAGGGGGCCTCGCGCTGCTCAGGCGAGGCCCAGCGGAGGGCGAAGCCGGCCTCCTGGCCCTCGCCGAGCGAGAAGCGCGCGGTGATCGTCGCGTCCTCGACATGGAGCGGGACCGGCGAGCTCAGGGCCATCCGCCCGGAGCCGAACGTGCGGACGCCGCCGTCCTCGATCCGGATCAGCGGCATCGTAAGGCCGTACTCGGGCCGCGGCGCCAGCTCCATGACGAGCTCCACCAACCCGGACAGGCACTCGACGCTGCGAACCACCTCGTGCGGAGCGTCGAAGCCGAGGTCGTGTCCGCGCTGGCCCTCGGCGAACGCCATCGCATCGAGCAGGCGAACGGAGCCGCTATCGGTCGTGAACGTCGTCTCGATCACGAGCGTCCCCGGCAGGTAGCGCCGCTCCGCCGAGAAGCCGGCCGCAGGGCGGATCGACCAGTGGCCCGCGTCGGGGTCGAGCAGGCGCGCGAACAGCGCGTGGCTGTCGTAGCGCGGCAGGCACAGCCAGTCGATCGAGCCGCCGCGATCCACCAGCGCGGCCGAGTTGCAGTCGGCCAGGAGCCCGTAGTCCGCGATCGGGGTCGACGCGCCGCCGCGGGTGGCGGTTGACACCGCGGGGTGGGAGGAGACCGCGCTCATGCGTCCCTCCGCTCCGCGCCGTCGCTCGAGGCCACCTCGACGTAGACCTTGATCGCGTCGCGGTTCTCGGTCAGCTCGCGAAGCATCTGCTCGTAGCTCTCGAGCCCCTTCACGGGCGTCGTGAGCAGCCGCTCGAGCCAGCCGGGGTAGAAGGCCTGCCCCTTCACCAGGTCGTCGCGGCCGCTCGCGAAGTCCTCGGGCGACGCGTTGACGCTGCCGACCATGACCTTGTTGCCGAGCACGAAGCCCTGGTTGATCATGTCGGCGTTCACCTCGGCCTTGCGGTCACCGCCGGTCACGCTCACCAGGACCAGCACGCCGTTCTTGCCGAGCGCCTCGGCCGCCTCGAACGCGAGCGGGCTGAAGCCGGTGGCCTCGACGATGATGTCGAACGGACCGTGCAGCTCGGCCCCCTCCTTCAGTGAGGTCTGCTTGGTGCTCACGTAGGTGGCGCCGAGCTCCTCGATCAGGTCGCTGTTCAGGTACGGCGGCTCACGTAGCGAGAAGCACGTGACCTCGAGCCCGCGCAGCCGCATCGCCAGCGCGGTGAGCAGGCCGATCGTCCCCGAGCCGAGCACCGCGGCGCGGCGGGGCTGCCACACGCGTAGACGGCGCTGGATCTCGAAGGCCTGGTGGATCGCCTTCTCGGCGACCGTGAGCGGCTCGAGCAAGACGCCGACCTCCCTGAGGGTCTCGGGAAGCGGCACCACGTAGCGGGCGTCCTCGACGTAGTACTCGGTCAGGTAGCCGTGGCGCTTGTTGATGCCGCGCTCGAAGTAGACGTCGTCGGTGGTCATGTCCTGGAGGCCGATCCGGTCGTAGATCGAGTTACCCGGCCGGCGCACGGTGGAGACGACGAGCGTCCCCGGCTGGATCGTGGACGGCACGTTCTCACCGACCTCGACCACCCGCCCGAGCCCCTCGTGCCCGGTGATCAGGAACTCCGAGCCCTCGGGGGCGTCGCCGTACTCGGCGGCGTTGATCTCCTTGTCGGTGCCGTCCACGCCAACGCGGAGCACCTGCACCTTCACCCCCCGGCGTTCCGCGATGTCGGACGCCTGCGGTTCCGCTACGTCCTCGAGGTGCATCGAGTTGGGCTTCCCTGGATAGACGGCGATCGCCTTCATGCAAGTCCTTCCTTCGGTTCCGAGGCTTCGCGGTGCTGTCCCGAAGGGGGCGCGCGTGTTACAGCCGTAACATGGCGAGGCTCCACGGGACAAGATCGGCGGGCACCCTTATGGAGACGACCCCTTCGACCCACGGCGACGAGATGGCGTGCAGGGAGCTCGTCGAGGTGATCACCGACTACCTCGAGGGAACCATGGCCGAGCAGGACCGGCGGCGCTTCGAGGCCCACCTCGAGGAGTGCCCCTACTGCGTCACCTATCTCGAGCAGATGCGCGAGACGATCGAGTCGCTCGGCGAGCTGACCGTCGAGTCGCTCTCGCCGCGGGTGCGCGAGGACCTGCTCGCCGGCTTCCGCGGCTGGCGCGCCGCCCGGTGACTGTGCCTCCCGCGCCCGAGGAGCGCTTCCCGGACGTCGATCTCCCCGATCACACCGGGCGCCCCCGGACGCTGTCCGAGCTGGCCGGGGGCGACCCGGTCACCCTGCTCAGCTCGCGTGGGTGGTGGTGTCCCAAGGAGCAGCGCTACATGCGCGAGCTCTGCCGCGCGCAGGACGAGTTCGAGGTGGCGTACGCGCGGATCGTCGTGATCAGCGTCGACCCCCCGGAGGTCCAGGCGGCGTTCCGCGCGGGGCTCGGCGCGCGCTTCACCTTCCTCTCGGACGCCGAGCGGCGCTGGCTGCCGAGGCTGGGGCTATGCGAGGGGACCGACACCGTTCACGACCCCTACCGGCCGGCCGGTTTCACGCTCTTCCCCGACCTCACCATCCACCGCCGCTACAACGGCTACTGGTACTGGGGACGGCCGCGCATGGAGGAGCTGCGGCGCGACATGCGCGAGATCACGCGGGCCATCCGCGAGGACTGGGAGGTCCCGGAGGCGGCGTCTTGAGGCCGTTTGCCTACGTCGTCTTCGACGGCAAGCGGCTCAGCACGGACCCGCACGGACGCGGCCGCCGCCTGCGGATCGACTCCCGCTGCCTCGA
>DASQXU010000321.1:0-9998 GCA_035639555.1 Thermoleophilaceae bacterium | reverse complement strand
ACCGCGATCGCCACGACCAGGATCGTGCCGGTGGCGAAGCCCTGGAAGGTCGAGGCGCCCGCGATGTACATGCCGGCCATGGCGATCATCACGGTGATCCCCGAGACCAGGACCGCGCGCCCCGACGTCGCCGCCGCCGCCTCGAGCGCGGCCTCCTCGCCGCGGCCGGCCGCGCGCTCCTCGCGCTCCCGCCGCAGGTAGAACATCGAGTAGTCCACCCCCACGGCCAGGCCGATCAGCAGCACCACCGAGGTGATCGACTGGTCGACCGCCCAGATGTGGCTAATCGGCCCGACGAGCCCGATGGTCGCCGCCACCGCCGAGATGGCGAGCAGCAGGGGGACCCCGGCCGCCACCAGGGCGCCGAAGGCCACGATGAGGATCAGCAGGGTGATCGGGAGCGAGGTGACCTCGGCCTTGCGGAAGTCGTCCTCGAACGCCTTCGAGAGCGCCTTGTTGGCGCTGGCATCGCCGAACTCCTCGACCCGCAGTCCGGGGTGCGCGCGCTGGGCCCCGGCCACCGTGTCGAGGGCCGCGCCGACGCGCTGCTTCGCCTGGTCCTCGTCGCCCGCGACGTGGAAGCGGACCAGCACCGAGCGCCCGTCACGGGAGATCTGGCCCGGGTTGCCCCGCAGGTAGGGGCTGCGGACATCGCTGACGTACCGGACGCGGTGAAGCCTCCCGACCACGTCGGCCACCGCCGCGCGCACGCTCGGATCGCTCACCGGCGCGCCCGAGCGGCTCTGGACGAGCACCTGCTCGGTCGCCCGGTCCGGGAAGTTGCGGGAGATCGCCCTGTCGGCCCGGCCCGACTCGCCGACCCCCGACTCGTTCTGCTTGAGCGTCTTGGTGCCGATCGAGCCCCCGACCACCGCGGCCAGGACCACGAACAGGAGCCAGCCGACGATCACCCTGCGTCGGTGGCGCGCGCTGAAGCGCCCGGCGCGCGCGGCCAGGTTGCGGCTACGTCTCATCAGCCGTACGTCGGGTCCGGTGCCGGCGGGCAACGTTCGCCCACTATGCCAACCATCGCTGCGGGGCGGAGTGTGACGTTGGTCACGCTACGGCGGCGGCGCGCGCGTCCAACAGGCGGGGGAAGGCGCCAGACGGTGCTCACCTGGGGCCGCTTCCTGCTCTGGGACCATGTCGCCATGGCTTCCGGCTCCGATCGCCGACCGACGCTCGACGCGGCCGCGATTCTCGCGGCCCGCGGCGGCGAGGCGGCGGAGCTGCACGCGCGGCACATGAACCCGCAGTTCGTGCGGGTGCTGCGTGCCATCGGGTTCGACCGCACGTGGACCGGCGGCGAGGGGGCGCACCTGGTCGACGCGGAGGGCGAGCGCTACCTCGACCTGCTCTCGGGCTACGGGATGTTCGCGCTCGGCCGCAACCCACCGGCGGTCCGCGAGCAGCTCGAGCGGGTGCTCGCCGCCGGCACGGCCAGCCTGCCGCAGATGGGGGTGACCGTACTGCCGGCGGTACTCGCCGAGGAGCTGTTGCGCCGGGTCCCGCGCTCGCTCGGGGCGGTGCTGCTCACGAACTCGGGAACTGAATCGGTCGAGGCGGCGATCAAGCTGGCCCGGGCCGCCACCGGCCGCCAGCGGATCATCTACTGCGAGCACGGCTTCCACGGGCTGACCCTGGGGGCGCTCTCGGTCAACGGCAACGAGGAGTTCCGCGAGCGCTTCGGGCCGCTCCTGCCCGGCTGCGACGCGGTGCCGTTCGGGGACCTCGACGCCCTCGCCCGGGAGCTTCGGACCGGGGACGTGGCGGCGTTCCTCGTCGAGCCGGTGCAGGGCAAGGGGGTCCACGTGCCCGATCCCGCCTACCTGCCCGAGGCCCAGGAGCTCTGCCGGCGGCACGGCACGCTGTTCGCGGTGGACGAGGTCCAGACCGGCCTCGGGCGGACCGGCCGCTTCCTGGCCCTCGAGCACTGGGGGCTCGAGCCCGACCTGGTCATGCTCTCGAAGGCGCTCTCGGGCGGGTATGTGCCGGTGGGGGCGGTGCTCTCCTCGCGCGCGGTGTTCGACCGCGTCTTCGACAGCATGGAGCGCGCCGTCGTCCACGGCTCGACGTTCGGCCAGGGCGACCTGGCCGCCACCGCCGCCCTGGCCACGCTGAGCGAGATCGACGACGCGGCCCTGGTCGAGCGGGCGCGGGCCATGGGGGAGCGCCTGCTCGAGTTCACCCGGCCGCTCGTCGGGCGGCACGACCTCGTGCGCGACGTGCGCGGGCTCGGGCTGATGTGGGCCCTCGAGCTAGGGCCGCCCACCGCCCGCAGCGCCCGCCGGACCTGGGACTTCGTGGAGCGGCGCCAGCCGGGGCTGGTAGCCCAGCTGGTCGTCGTGCCGCTGTTCCGGGAGCACCGGATCCTGACCCAGGTCGCCGGCCACCGGGTCAACGTGATCAAGGCCCTGCCGCCGCTCGTGACCGAGGAGGCCGAGCTCGCGCGCTTCGCGGCCGCGCTCGACGACGTGCTCGGCCGGGCCGAGCCCCTCAGCCGGGGGATGGCCCGGCTGACGCTCGGGATGGCGCGCCGCTCGATGCGGCGGGCGCCGCGTCCTAGCGGTTTAGCGCCGCCCGCAGAGACTGCTTGAGCGAGCGCGTGGTCGCCACGACCGCGGTCGGCTCGTACCCGCAGTGGGCCATGCAGTTGTTGCAGCGCGGGTCGCGGCCGCGCCCGTAGCGCTCCCAGTCGGTGGTCTCGAGGAGCTCCCTGTACGTGTTGGTGTAGCCGTCCGCCATCAGATAGCAGGGGCGCTGCCAGCCGAAGATCGAGTAGCTGGGGATGCCCCATGCCGTGCACTGGTAGTCGACCTTCCCCTCCAGGAAGTCGAGGTAGAGCGGCGTGTGGTTGAGCCGCCAGCGCTTGCGCCGGCCGTCGGCGAACGCCTCGCGGAACAGCTTGCGGGTCTGCTCGACGCCGAGGAAGTGGTCCTGGTCGGGCGCCTTCTCGTACGCGTAGGCCGGCGAGATCATCATCATGTCGACCTCGAGCTCGTCGTTGAGGAAGTCGAGCACGCGGCGCACCGACTCCGGCGAGTCGTGCGTGAAGAAGGTGGTGTTGGTGGTGACCCGGAAGCCGCGGCGCTTGGCCTCGTGGATGGCGTCGACCGCCTTGTCGAAGACCCCGTCGCGGCACACCGAGGCGTCGTGCCGCTCGCGCAGCCCGTCGAGGTGGACGGCCCACGCGAAGTAGGGCGACGGCTCGAAGCGGTCGAGCTTCTTCTTCATCAGGATCGCGTTCGTGCAGAGGTAGACGAACCTGCGCCGGCGGATCAGCTCCGAGGTCATCACGTCGATCTCGGGGTGGATCAGCGGCTCGCCCCCTGCGATCGAGACCATCGGCGCACCGCACTCCTCGATCGCCGCCACCGCCTGCTCGACCGGCATCCGCCGGCGCAGCACGTGGTCGGGGTGCTGGATCTTCCCGCAGCCCGCGCAGGCGAGGTTGCACTGGTAGAGCGGCTCGAGCTCCACGAGCAGCGGGAAGCGCTCGCGCCGGCGCAGGCGCTGGGAGGCGAGGTAGCGCGCCATCCGGAGGCTCTGTCGGATCGGGACCGGCATCGCCTCAATCTTGACGCATCGGCGGAGTCTTGAACCGCACCCGCTCGTCGGCCACTCGACGCTCCGACACCTCGAGCGGCCCGAGCGCCGCCATGGCGGCCACCACCCGCCGGACCAGGTGCTCGGGGGCCGACGCGCCCGCGGTCAGGCCGATCCGGCGGACACCCCGAAGCGAGCCCGGGTCGATGTCGCGCTCGTCCTCGATCAGCCGGGCGAGGGCGCCGCCCCGGCGGGCGACCTCGACCAGCCGGTTCGAGTTGGAGGAGTTCGGCGCGCCGATCACGAGGACGACGTCGCAGTCGGGGGCGAACGCCCGGACGGCATCCTGGCGGTTCTGGGTCGCGTAGCAGATGTCGTCGCTCGGGGGACCGACGATGCCCGGGAAGCGCCCGCGGAGGGCGTCTAACACCTCTGCGGTCTCGTCGATGGCCAGGGTGGTCTGGGTCAGGTAGGCGACGCGTTCGCCGTCCCGGAGCTCGAGGCGGTCGACCTCATCACGCCGGCTCAGGACGAGCATCCGGTTCGGGGCCTCGCCCAGCGTGCCCTCGACCTCCTCGTGCCCGGCGTGGCCCACCAGCACCGTGGTATAGCCACCGGCGGCGAAGCGCCGGGCCTCGGCGTGCACCTTGGCCACGAGCGGGCAGGTGGCGTCGATCACCCGCAATCCCCGTTCCCGCGCCTGCTCGCGCACGCGCGGGGAGACGCCGTGGGCCGAGAAGAGCACGGTGGCCCCCTCGGGCACGGCGTCGACCTCCTCGACGAACACCGCCCCCTCGTGCTCGAGCTCGGCGACCACGTGGGCGTTGTGGACGATCTGGCGCCGGACGTACACCGGCGCTCCGTGCTCCGCCAGCGCGTCGCGGACGGCCTGGACCGCCCGCTCGACCCCGGCGCACGCGGCCCGCGGGGCGGCAAGCACCAGCTCCCGCGGCCCGACCGCCCGGGCCCAGTCGTCCAGGACGGGGGCGGCGCGCCGCAGGGACGCGTACGCCCGGCGGGTTCCGGCGGCGGTGGCGAGCGGGCGGTGGAGCTCGCGCTGCGGGGTGTCGAGGACGGCCCGGGCGACCGCGAACGGGCGCCCGGCGGCGGCGGCGTGCAGCCAGGCCGATTCCATGTCGACCGCTATCGCCCCCGCCGCGCGCAGCGCCCGGCGCGCGGCACCGACCACCGGGCCCGGAGTCGACGCGAGCGGGCCGACCCGTACCCGCAGGCCCGCCCGCTCGAGCGCGCCGGCCAGGATCCCCGGGGGCGGACAGGGGAGCGATCGCCCGCCGGCGCGCAGCTCGCTGGCCAGGACCAGGTCGCCGGGCTCGAGCGTGGGGTCGAGCGCGCCGCAGAAGCCGGTCACGGCCACGGCGGCGGCGGGCTCGGCCGCCGCCCGCCGCGCCGCGGCCCGCGCCCGCCGCGGCCCGACCCCGGTGCGCAAGACGCGCGCCCCGGGCACCCCCCGGCGGATCGCGCGGGCCTCGATCCCGAGCGGGGCCAGGGCGAGCAGGCCGCGGCCGCTCGCCGACCCGGTGGTCCGGCCGCCGGTGAGGTGCTCGAGCGCGGCGTCGGCGGCGATCTCGCCACTCCTGACCGCTCCCTCCATCGTGGCCGGCCACCCGGTGTCGGTGAACGCGCCGGCGAGGAACAGGCCGGCCGCCGCGGTGCGCGCCCCGGGCCGAAGCGCCGCGGTGCCCGGTGCGGCCCGGAAGGTCGCGGCGTGCTCGCGGCTCACGAAGAAGGTCTCGAGGTGGGCGCTCCGGGCCTCGGGCAGGAGCCGCTCCACTGCGGGCACGAACAGCCGCCGCAGCTCGTCCGGGCGCATGGCCATCTCCCGTCCGGCCCCCGAGACGGAGATCGCGAGATAGCGGCCGCGCTCGAGCCCGGCCGGACCGCTGCGGTCGAACAGGTACTGGACGGGGGTGCCGACCGCGGCCGCGAAGGCAAGCTCGGTGACCGGCCGGTCGTAGATCAGGTGGACGTTGAGGATCGGGGAGCGGCCGAGCCGGCGGAGGACGTCGGCGTCGACGCCCGCCGCCTCGGGGAGCAGGCCAGCCGCCCGCTCGTGGGGCACGGCGACGACCACGGCGTCGGCCTCCATTCGCCCCTCCGGGCCCTCGACCGCAAGCCGCTCGGTGGCGGCCACCCGGTCGACCCGCCAGCGGGTGCGGACCTCGACCCCGGCGGCGGCGAGCGCTCGGGCACCCGCGTCGCCGTGCACCTCACCTAGCGGGGCGCGGGCGTAGCCGATGTCCCCGTCGGCCCGACCGGACAGGAGCCCGCGGCGGAACACGAAGGCGGCGAGCGCGAGCGAGGCCTCCGCGGCGGGCAGGTTGAGCGCGGGGAGGGCGATCAGGTCCCACAGGGCCTCGATGTCGGCGTCTCGCTGGCCGTGGTCGCGGAGCCAGTCGCCGAACCGGCGCTCGTCGAGCGCCGGATCGGAGAGGTCGAGGCGGCGGAGGGCGAGCGCGGCCCGGGCCGCCCGGAGGCGCGCGGCCGGGGCGAGCAGCGGGTAGCGGGCGACGGCGCCGGCGAGGTGGAAGGGCGCGGGAAGCTCGGCGCGCGCGAGCCTGGCCCGGCGACCGTCCGGGGCGAGCACCGGGATGTCGAGCCGCTCCTGGAGGACCACGTCGCCGGCCGAGCCCAGGCGGTCGAGCAGCGCCCGGTAGCGGTCGAAGCAGCGGAGGAACACGTGCTGTCCGTTGTCGACCACGAGCCCCTCGCGCTCGTACGAGCAGGCCGCCCCGCCGAGGCGCGGCCGCACCTCGAGCAGCGTGACCGCCGCGCCGCCGTCCGCGCAGCGCAGGGCGGCGGCGATCCCGGCGAGGCCGCCGCCGACCACGACCACGCGGCTCACGCGATCCCTCCGGCGAGGCTGCGCGCTGCCACCCACGCCTTCTCCCAACCGGGGAGCGAGAGCCTGCGCTCGAGCACGGTCTCGGGCCGGCGCTCGATGCGTCCCAGGAGGCGCAGGTAGATCCCCGCCATCGCGGACACGCAGGAGGAGCTCCGGGCGTCGAGCAACGGCAGCAGCCGCAGGCCGCGGTCGAACCACTCGCGCGCCCGTGCCGCCTCGAAGCGGACGAGTGCGGCCAGGGCATCGGGATCGCCGCGGAGGTCCGAGCCCACGCCGAACCGCCGGCGGTCCTCGGCGGGCAGGTACACCCGCCCGCGGCGGAGGTCCTCCTCGACGTCCCGGAGGATGTTCGTGAGCTGGAGCGCGACGCCGAGGTCGTCGGCGAGGCGGTCGGCCCGCCCGCGGTCGCTCGCGCCGAAGATCGCCACGCACAGCCGGCCGATCGAGCCGGCGACCCGGCGGCAATAGACGAGGAGCTCGTCGAAGCTCGCGTAGCTCGTGCCCCGCGCGTCCATCTCGACCCCGCGGATGAGGTCCTCGATCGCCTCCTCGGGGAGGGCGAAGCGCCGGCGTGCGTCGGCCAGCGCGCGCATGACCGGATCGCCGTTGACCTCGGCCTCGCTCGCGAGCGCTCGGCGCTCGGCGGCGAGCCGCTCCAGCTTCTCCGCGGGCGCCAGCGAGCCGTCGCCCACGTCGTCGACCCGGCGGGCGAACGAGTACACGGCGGACATGGCCCGCCGCTTGTCCGGCGGCAGCAGACGGATCCCGTAGTAGAAGTTCTGCGCCTCCGAGCGCGTGATCCGCTCGCAGCGCCGGTAGTCCTCGGCGAGGCTCATCGGCGGCCCCGGGCGAGCTGCTCGCCGAGCACCGCCAGCCAGGCCACCGCCCGGGCCGGGGCCGACGCGCGCGGCGGCGCGCCGAGCACGTCGTAGCCGGCGCGTTCGATTGCGCGCAGGGCCGCCCGTCCCCCGCCCACGAAGGCGGCCACCGCGAGCGCCGGCCGGCCGGGCAGGGTCCGCACTAGCGGGGCCCCGTCGTCGAGCAGGCGCCGGGCCCGCTCCGCCTCGAACTGGACGAGCGCGCGCACCGGGCCCGAGGCGGGGCGGCGCTCGAGGTCGGCGGGCCCGCAGCCGAAGCGCCGCATGTCCTCCTCCGGGAGGTAGACCCGCCCGCGCGCCAGGTCCTCGCCGACGTCCTGGAGGTGCTCGACCACCTGGAGCCCACTGCAGATGGAGTCGGAGAGGCGGAGCCGCTCCGGGGTGGCGCGGCCGAACACGTAGAGCACCAGCCTGCCGACCGGGTTCGCCGAGAGCTCGCAGTAGCCGAGCAGGTCGTCGAACGTGCGGTACGAGCTGACCCGCTGGTCCTGGCGCCCGGCCGCGATCAGCGCTCGCAGCGGCTCCGCGGGGATGCCGGTGGCGGTCACCGTCGGCGCGAGCCGGCGCATCAGCGGGTGCTCGGGCAGCTCGCCGGCGTACAGGCGCGAGACCTCGCGGTCGAGCTCGTCGAGCAGCGCGAGCCGGTCGCCCGCGGCCTCGTCGCCGGTGTCGTCGACGAGCCGCGCGAAGCCGTAGATCGCGATCAGGTGCCGGCGGACGTCGGCCCCGAGCAGGCGGCTGGCGACCGGGAAGTTCTCCTCCGGGGCCTGGGCCATGACCGCCTCGGCCCGCGGAAGGCGGGGCTCGGCCGCGACCGCGCTCATCCCTCGAGCCTGGATCCGCCGACCGTTGCGCCGTTTCCGGACCGCAACGCCGCCCGAAGGCGCGCCCGGCCGGCGCGGCGAGGCGCCGCGTCCGGGTCCGGAACGCTGGTTAGCTTCGGTGGCTCGACGCTCAGGCAGCGGCCCAGGGCCATCAGCGGGAAGACCTGCCGGTAGAGGTGGTAGTTGATGTAGTAGTCGCTCGGGAAGCCGGTGCCCGTGTACTGGGGCTCGTCCCAGCCGCCGTCGGGCCGCTGGGTCTGGGCGAGCCACCGAAGCGCGCGTGCCGCGGCGGCTCCCCTCGCCTCGCCGGCGGCGTGCAGCGCGAGCAGCGCCCAGGCGGTCTGCGACGCCGTGCTCTCGCCGCGGCCGATCCACTCTGGATCGTCGTAGGAGCGGGCATCCTCGCCGAAGCCGCCGTCCGGGTTCTGGTGGGCCTCGAGCCACGCCACCGCGCGGCGGATGCGCGGGTCGCGGCGGTCGACACCGGCGGCCACGAGCGCCGGCACCGCGCTCCCCGTCCCGTACACGTAGTTGATCCCCCAGCGCCCGAACCACGAGCCGTCCGGCTCCTGGGCGTCGCTCAGCCAGCGAAGGGCGCGCCGGGTCTCGGCCCGGCCCCCGAGCCCCTCGAGCGCGAGCATCTCGACCGCGTGGGCGGTGACGTCGGCGCTCGGCCCGTCGATGACCTCGCCGAAGTCGCAGAAGACGATCTCGCGGCACAGCGAGCGCGTGTTGTCGGCGTCGAAGGCGCCGAAGCCGCCGTCGCGGCACTGAAGGCCGACGAGCCAGCGAACGGCGCGCTCGATGCCGCGCTCGAGCCGCGGCGGGTCGTGGTAGGACACCCGCCGCAGGGCCATCACCACCTCGGCCGTGTCGTCGACGTCCGGATAGTTGTCGTTGCAGAACTCGAACGGGAAGCCGCCGGGCTCGACGTCCGGCTTGCGCACCGACCAGTCGCCGCGCACGGTCACCTGGCGCTCGAGCAGCCACTCGCCGGCGCGCACCACGGCGGGGTGGTCGGGCCGAAGGCGGGCGTCGGTGAGCGCGATCACCGCGAGCGCGGTGTCCCAGACCGGCGACTGGCACGCTTCGAGGCGCCGGACGCCGTCCTCCTCGATGATGAACGACTCGATGCCCTCGAGCCCCTTGCGCATCACCGGGTGGTCGAGCGGGTAGTCCCGCAGGCTCAGGGCGATCAGCGAGTAGACCCATGGAGGCTGGATGCCGCCCCACGAGCCGTCGGCCTCCTGGCGGTCGACGATCCAGCGCTCGGCGCGGGCGAGGGCGCGGCGGCGCAGCGCCTTGATCGGGCGGCGCTCGTAGACCCGCAGCCCGCGATCGAGCCGAGCGAGCGCGCGCGATCGGAGCGAGCGCCGCCCACTCGGAGGCGAGCTTCGGCCGGTGCTGAGCTCGTTCAGCCTGAACGGCAGGCTCCGCCGTGGCCGGCTCGCCCGGACGATGGTCAGCGCGACGATCGTCTGCCGCGCCCAGCACGCGAAGTCGTAGGGGTTGAGCGGGAACCACCGGGGCAGGAAGATCAGCTCGGGCGGGAGCGCCGGGATCTCCTCCCAGTCCCAGAGCCCGAACAGGGCGAGCCAGATGTGGGTGAAGACGCGCGCCGCCTCCACGCCGCCGGCCTCGAGGACGTATGCGCGGGCGCGGGCCATGTGCGGAGCGTCCGGCTCGTCGCCGGCCAGCCGCAGGGCCGCGTACGCCTCGACGGTCGTGGAGAGGTTCGGAGGACCCTCCTCGAAGTTGCTCCAGGTCCCGTCCGCGCGCTGCTGGGAGCGGATCCACCTCGCGGCCCGTTCGATCTTGCCCTCGTCGCGCACCCCGAGGAACTCCCTTAGCAGCAGGTCCTCGGCGTCCATCGTGACGTTGGACTGG
>DASQXU010000320.1:0-3674 GCA_035639555.1 Thermoleophilaceae bacterium | reverse complement strand
TCGGGTCACGGTCGCGGTGCGGGGCGCGGCGCCGGTCGCGCTCCCCCGCTCCTGACGGGCGCCGCGTCCACCGCCTAGCGGTGCGGGCCCGGGCCACGGCCGAGCTCGCGCCGCCGGCCGAGCTCCCGGTCGCCGAGGGCGGCGGCTACCACGGCCCGCTCGCCTACCGCCAGGGCAAGCCGATGCGCCCGGGCGTCGCCCAGGCGTTCGACCGCCTGGCCGCGGCCGCCCGGCGCGAGGCGGGGATCGCGCTGATCGTCGTCTCGGGCTACCGCTCGGACGCCGAGCAGGCCAAGCTGTTCGCCGCGCAGCCCGCTCCTCGATTGTTTCGCCTGCTCAGGCCCTCAGCTGCCGTTACGTGGATCCGCAGTAAGGCCAGAGCTCCCAGTCGTGCAGTTGTCGCCGCTTGAGTCGTGCGTCGAGCGCGCGACGGCGACTCGTTTGTGGCGTGGCTGTTGCATAAAGGGGGGTGTTGTCCGGCCGGGTTAGGACCCTGCGGGCATGGCTCAGAACTTCATTGCGTGTGGTCGTGAGCAGGAGTTGTTGTTGCCGCCGTCGTTGCGTGAGTGGTTGCCGGAGGGCCACTTCGCGTGGTTTCTGTTGGACGCGGTCGAGGAGATGGACCTGTCGGCGTTCTATGCCGCCTATCGCTTGGACGGCCTTGGCCGGCCGGCGCACGATCCGGCGCTGATGGTCGCCGTCCTCCTCTACGGGTATGCGCGCGGGGTGCGCTCGTCGCGCAAGATCGAGCGGGCCTTGGTCGAGGACGTGGCGTTTCGGGTGATCGCCGCCAACCAGGTGCCCGATCACACCACGATCGCGCGCTTTCGCCGGCGCCACGAGGCGGCGCTTGGGGGGCTGTTCGGCGAGGTGCTGGCGCTCTGCGCCGAGGCCGGTCTGGTCGAGGTCGGGGTGGTGGCGATCGACGGCACGAAGCTGCACGCCAACGCGTGCAAGGATCAGAACCTGGGCTACGAGCAGATCGCGCGGGAGATCCTGGCCGAGGCCGACGCCGTCGACCGCGAGGAGGACGAGCGCTACGGCGAGGGCCAGCGTGGCGATGTGCTGCCGCCCGAGTTCCGCTCAAGCCACGGCCGCCGGGGCTGGATCCGCGAGGCGAAGCAGCGGCTCGAGGAGCGCCGCGAGGTGGAGGCGCGGCCGATCCCGAACTCGCGTCCGGAGCGGTTGCGTGAGTGCAGGCGCCGGCTCGAGGAGGAGCTCGCCGTCGAGCGTCGCGCGGTCGAGCGCCAGGACGAGGTCTGGGCGGCCAGGGTGGCCGCGGGGAAGCAGCCCAAGGCGCGGCCGCCGAAGCCCTACCTGCCGCCCGAGCGGCCGCCCGGAGAGATCAACGTCTCAGACCCTGACTCGCGCCGCTTGAAGGGGCCGCGCGGGTATCTGCAGGGCTACAACGCCCAGGCCGCCGTCAGCGACGGGCAGGTCGTTATCGCCGCCGAGGTCAACGCCGACGCGCCCGACTTCGGCCACCTCGAACCGATGGTCTCGGCCGCCCAGGACGAGCTCGGCAGGGCCGGAGTCTCGGACACGCCGGGGGTGGTGGTCGCCGACGCCGGCTACTGGAACCAGGAGCACATGGAGGCGGTCGTCAATCGCGGCATCCAAGTGCTCGTTCGGCCCGACGCGGCCAAGCGAAGAGGCCCGCGGCCAGGCTGGGAGGGCGGCCTCTACACCTTCATGCGCCGGGTGCTGTCCACAGAGCAGGGCGGCCGGCTCTACCGCCAGCGCCAGGCGATGATCGAGCCCGTCTTCGCCGACACGAAGTTCAACCGCCGCATCGACCGCTTCTTACGCCGCGGACGAGCCGCCGCCCGCTCGGAATGGCGATTGATCACCGCCACCCACAATCTGCTCAAGCTCCACCGCCACCAGCTCCGAGCCGCCGCGGCTTGAGACCAGGCCCCGGGCCCACCCCAGGCACTTCCGCGGAAGCGCCCCCCGGCCGGCCGGTGGCTTTGCGCAACAGCCACTGGCCGAAGCGGTCGCGCGGGTTCGGCCGCCTTATCGAAGGGCGCCCGCGGAGGACTAGCCCAGGCTCCACCTACCGCTGGGCGCTGGGGCGCAGCGCTTCCCGCCTCGTCTTCGGCAGTTTGTCGAGCACCAGATCCCACGAGTCCTCGATCAGGTCTCGCACGAGCCGGTCCTCGATCGACCCGTCGAGGGTGACGGTGTTCCAGTGCCGCTTGTTCAGGTGATAACCGGGACGGATCGCGGGGTAGGTCAGCCGCAGCTGCTCCGCGAGCGCCGGCTCGCACTTCACGCTCACCTGTAGCGGCTCATCGTCGAGACGGCTGAGCGCGAACATCTTTCCCTCGACCTTGAACACCGAGACCCCCGGCGCAAAGGGGAATTCCTCGCGCGCGCCGGGCATCGACAGGCAGAGACTGCGCAGCTCGTCGGGACTCATCCCCGCGAAATAGCTTTGCAATGGGCGCGAAGGGATAGCCCGCGCCCCAATGCTTCCCGCGAACGCCGCTACCGCCTTCGGCGCGCGGAGCTACAGCCCGACCAGGGCCGCCTTCGGCCGTACTGCTGCTCCTCATTGCGACACTCAGGACTCCACGCTCGAGGCCGTCGCTACCAGGCGAATGCGGCACCGCGCGAGCGACCGCGCCGTATGCCGACGCGAGTGTCGAGTCGCATCGGAAGTAACAGTCTGTCGGGTCGGCGCTCGGGTTGAACAGGGCCGCCAGTCGTCTTGTCCATCAGCTTGTCGTGGCCGGCCGTGCGAGGGAGACTGCTCACGGCGGTCCAAAGACACACGACCTGCGAGAGGAGCTGATATGGCCACCGAGCCTGACGAAACAAAACCGACGATCGTCCTTGTCCACGGTGCTTGGGCCGATGCGACGGGCTTCGACGCCGAGATCCGCGCTCTCCAGCGCGAAGGATTCCGCGCCATCGGGTTCGCCAATCCGCTGCGCGACCTGGCTCGCGACTCCACCTATCTCGCCGAGTTCCTGCGGACGCTGACCGGGCCGCTCGTGCTCGTCGGCCACTCGTACGGTGGGAACGTCATCTCGACCGCCGCGACCGGCAACGACCAGGTCAAGGCACTCGTCTATCTCAACGGATGGATGTGCGACGAGGGCGAGAGCCAGGAAGAGCTCCTCGAGAGGTTCGAAGGCAGCCTCGTGGGGCCCTCGATCAGGCCCGTGCCCTTCACCAGCGCGGACGGGAGCGAGGGCGCAGACCTCTTCCTCGCCCCCGAGGCGTTCCGAGAGGCCTTCGCCGCCGACGTCGACCAGGCCACGGCGGACGTCATGGCCGCTGCGCAACGGCCGTACGCCGCCGCCGCGTTCGCCGGCGCGCCGTCGAGCCCGCCGGCGTGGAAGACGCTGCCGTGCTGGTACCTGCTCGGCACGGAGGACAAGGCGATCCCGCCCGCGCTCCAGCGGTTCATGGCCGAGCGCGCGAACGCGACGATCGTGGAGGTGCCGGCCTCTCACGTCTCGTTCGTGTCGCAGCCCGACGCAGCGACCCAGCTCATCCTTCAGGCCGTCGAGGCGACCATGCCCGCGGCGAGTAGCACCTGAGCTGCCGCCGCTTGAGGACTGAGGCGGCGCCGGTTCGCGCCACACCAGCTCCGGCACGCTCACGCCGTCGAGATGGCCCGGGAAGGGGTGCCGCTGATCGTCATCCAGCGCCGACTCGGACAC
>DASQXU010000319.1:0-2970 GCA_035639555.1 Thermoleophilaceae bacterium | reverse complement strand
TCAACGCAGGAGGTCGCCTGAACATGCCCGAAGACGATCTGGTCAGCGTCCGGTACATGGTCGACGACGTGGAGGAGGCGATCGACTTCTACACCCGCCATTTACGCTTCGCGCTGCGCTCGAGTGCCGCCCCGGCGTTCGCCGACGTCGTCCGCGGCAGGCTGCGACTGCTGCTGGCGGGGCCGAAGAGCTCGGCCGGCCGGGCGATGCCCGACGGCCGCAGGCCCGGCCCCGGGGGCTGGAACCGCATGCACTTAGTCGTCGATGACATCGGGGCCGAGGTGGAGCGGCTGCGCTCCGCTGGCCTGTCGTTTCGCAACGACATCATCACCGGCCCCGGCGGCCGGCAGATCCTGCTCGACGATCCCTCCGGCAACCCGATCGAGCTCTTCGAGCCCGCTGAAGTGAGGTAGGCGCTCGGGGCGCTCGCTCGACGAGGCGCTCGAGTGACCGCTGCTTCCGGCGGGGAGACGCGCCGCGCGACGGCATCGCTGCCAACCATTGCTCGGGAGTGGACTCGGATCGGGCTGACCGGGTTTGGGGGCCCGCCGACGCACATCGCGCTGCTGCGCCGGCTCATCGTCGAGCGCCGGGCGTGGATGGAGCCCCGCGCGTTCGAGGACGCCAATGCCGCCTGCTCGCTGCTGCCGGGTCCCGCCTCGACCCAGCTGGCGATCTTCTGCGCCTACCGGGTCACCGGCCCGCGCGGCGCGGTGATCGGCGGCCTGGGCTTCATCGTCCCGGCCGTCGCGACGATCCTCTCGCTGTCGGTGCTGTTCCTCGGGCAGGCACCGCCGCTCTGGGTGCGCGGCGCGGGCGCGGGGGCCGGGGCGGCGGTGGCCGCGGTCGCCGTCCGCGCCGCCCTCGACCTAGGGGGCCCGAGCCATCGGCGGCTGCGCGAGGGCGGCGGACGACGAATCCGCTGGCTCGGGTACCTCGTCGCCGGCGCTGCTGGGGCGGCCCTGATCGGTCCCTACCTCGTGCTCGTCCTGCTGGGCTGCGGGCTGCTTGAGCTCGTCGGGCGGCTTCGCCCGTCCACCGCGGTGGGGATCCACGGGGCCCCATCGGCCGCGATCGTGCTAGCGGCGACGGCAGGGGCCGGGTTCGGGGCCCTCGCCTGGACCGCGTTCAAGGTCGGCGCGCTCTCATTCGGCGGCGGCTTTGTGATCATCCCGCTGATGCAGGGCGACGCGGTCCACACCTACCACTGGATGAGCGATACCCAGTTCCTGAACGCGGTCGCGCTCGGCCAGGTCACCCCTGGCCCCGTGGTCGCCACCGTGGCCGCGGTGGGCTACGCCGCCCACGGCCTGGCCGGCGGCCTGCTCGCCGCTGTCGTCGCCTTCACGCCCTCGTTCTCGTTCGTCCTGCTCGGTGGCGAGCGATTCGAGCGGCTGCGCGGAAACGCCAGCGCCCGCGCGTTCCTCGACGGAGCGGGGCCCGCGGCGATCGGCGCCATCTTCGGCGCCGCCATCCCGCTCGCGAGCGCCCTGAGCGAACGCTGGCAGGTCGGCGTCCTCGCCGTCGCCGCCATCGCCCTGCTCGCCCTGCGGCTAGGCGTCGTCGAGACGCTGCTCGGCGCCGGCGCGGTTGGGGTGGTCGCCGCCCTTGTCGGCCCGCCGTTGCCGTAATGATCGCGGGGCCAGCGCCCGCCGGGATCGGTGGCTGGTGTTTCAGGCACTAATCGCCGAGAGTGCCTGAGTGCGGAGGGAATCGGCAGATATCCGCCGCTATCCGTCCGAGTGGCGCCTCCCACCGGCTGCGCGAAGCTCCTGCAAAGCGGGACCTTCTCGCGCCGGATTTGCCGGATGCGAGCTTGGAGCGCACCCAGGAGGTCGCCGGTTCGAGTCCCGCTAGCTCCATATCTGAAAGGCGCTGCACAGCGGCGCCTTTCTCTGGTCGGATCGGCGGGGATCGCCCATGATCGGCGCTGAATAAAGGCGCTAGTGCCTTTATCGGGCCGGATTCCTCGCCACCTCGGAGATTCCGGGGAATTGGGCGACCTGTGGCGGCCCTCCCCGCGTCACAGCTCGGGCTGACCTGCTGTCGAGCGGCGCGCTCTTCGGGCGCCTCCCGAGGTCGCGCCCGGCCTAAGCGCCGCGGTTGTTCCGAATGTGGGCGGGGCCCTTGCGGCTAGTCCGCCTCGAGCGAACGCCTTAAGGACTCAACGGTTCGCGCTCGTTCGCTTCTAGCCAACAGCGCCGCAACCGGCTTCATCAACCGCATCCACCCAAAGAGCTCACCCTCCGCGACGTGGCGAAGGATCGTCCGCCGCCCCTGGTCCGCCTCAAGGAAGTACTCCGGCCGGGCCTCCATCACGTCGGAGCCGAACCACCGCAGGGTCTCCCGGAATGCGATCCGCGATGGCGGCTCAAAGTCGGTCACTTCACCGCGGAACGTGCCCATCCTTGATGCATCGAAGTACGCCGTCCCCTTGACGAGGGGGCCGTCAGAAGTCTGGCCGCACCGCCGGAACAAACCCGTGCGGTGCATCCACCTGGCGTAGCCCGACAGATCCGCCAACCGCGCGAACACGTCGCCGATGGATCGGTCGATCGTCGTGCGCGACTCGTACCGGATGGTGGTATTAGCCGTCTTCTTCATGCGCTCACGCACCAGTGACAGGCCCGAACCTACTACCAGCCAAGCTCCGCTGAAGCAAACTACCCTCGGATCCGTTTGCGCGAGGGCGGGATCGGCCATCCCCTTGTGAGCCCATCTCAGAAGCGCTTGCGCGCTCGAGCGCAAGGACGCCGGCCTAGCGGCCGCTCCCACGCACGCCGGTCGGTCGGCGCGAGCGCGGCGAGTTTTGCTGTCAATGACCGCCTCTTCGGCGGCGCGGGCCTGGCGCTCGACACGGTGCGGCGCGAGCGCCAGCACCAGGCGGCGAGCAGCCGCCGCTCGGGGGGCGGCAAGGGCGTCCGCGCCAGCTGGCGTCCGGAGCTCTACCGCTCCCGCCACCGGCTGCTG
>DASQXU010000318.1:0-2366 GCA_035639555.1 Thermoleophilaceae bacterium | reverse complement strand
TCGCCGGCTGGCTCAGGGTCGTCGCCCTCCACGAGGGCCTCCGGCTCCTCCGCCTCGCGGGCCGGGAGCCGCTGACCGCGGACGTCGGCCGCCAGGAGCATGGGGCGGAAGGTGGTCGACAGCCCGTCCCGGTCGAGGAGCGCGTCGAGGCGCCGGTGGGCGTCGAGCTGGCCGTCGACGCGCGCGAGGCGCTGCGGGCCCTGGCCGGACTACGCTGGCGCCGCCGCCGCGTCCTCGCGCTCCGGGCGGCGGGCTACAGCTACAAGGAGATCGCCGAGAAGCTAGGAGTGACCTACACGAACGTGAACCGGCAGCTGACAGAGGGGCGGGCGGAGCTCCGCCCGCTGCGCGATGCGGCGTGACTCCTTACGGCGCGCGGCGGGGACGCCTACCTTCACGATTCGATGGAGGATCGAGCACGATCGCAAGAACGGATCACCCAGTCCGACCTCGCTCGGCTTGCGGACCTCGCGGAGGCAGACCTCGCCGATCTCTTCGACCGTACGCCAGATCTCGCGGCGCTCTATCGCGACCGGGTGTTGTGCGTGGCGCTCTGCCAGGGGGCCGCGCTGCACTACGCGGACGGGCGCAACGGAGTGAAGGACTTTGATGTCTGGACGTTCTTCGCCGCCCACCCGGCCCGCCCGTTTCCGTCCCGTCGCCGGAAGGTCTTGGACTTCGGGCCATCAAAGTTCGGGCGCAGCCCCGGCGCGCCGGCACGCTTTACGGGGCGGCGGGTGGACATGCTTGGCCGGTCTCTCCCCGAGCCGCCCGATGCCGATCCCATCGAAGCGATACGGCATTACCTCAGAGCCCGACGCACTCCCACGGCGAAGCTGCTGGGTGAGAAGGCTGTCGTCTTAATCTCGCCGCAGGGGCAACGCGGCACTGTCGCGTGTGGCTGGCCGTGAGAGATCCTCTTTCGTGCCGACGAGGAGAAGTGGCGGTCCGCGCGACCAGCAGAAACGCCGTTGAGGTTGATCTCTCGCCGACGAGGCGAAGCGGCTCGCCGCGGACGCCCTGCTGCCCGAGGACTTCTGATTCCCGACGCCGAGCAGTTCGCCGCGGGGGCGACCCGAGGGGTACACGCCCCGCCGGCAAGATCGGGCCACGGAGGAGCGCGTTTCGGCGGCGCGGCAGACGACGCGATAGCGCCCCTAGCCGGAGGGCGAGCCGCTCGCGAAGCGGTGGGAGGCGCGGACCAGATCCTCCACGACCGCGAGCTCCTCGTCGTCCCGCGGTCCATAGACCATCACGATGTTGCCGGGAAGCCCGTGCCGTCCGGCCAGCGGATGCCGCTCAGCCGTTCGCGATGACGGCCTCGACCACAGCGGGCGGGAGCGCCATGTGGAGGCTGCCATCGCTCGGCGGGTGGAGGTGGGCGAACTCGCGTCCCACCATGAATGCTTGGCGGGCGCCCTGAGAGGACGCCGGGAGGTGGAACGCCTGCGCGCCGGGCACCGAGACGGCGCTCGGCCCCACGACCACCCCATCGAGTGACCCGGCAAAGGCGAACAGCCGCTCCTGGAGGTGGCTCGGGGCGTTCTGGGTGAGCTGGGCGTGCGGGTTCGTCGGGGTGGTGCGAGGGCGCGGGCCGAAGCGACGCCGGGTGAGGAAGCTCGGCTCGGTCGTCGCCATGCCGCTCAGACCCCGGCCGCCTCGATCGCCCGGTAGGTGTCCCGCCAGGGCCGGAGTCGCTCGAACGCCGCGCTCGCGGCGAGCACGTCCGAGTCCGCGTAGCGGCGGCCGACGATCTGCATCCCGACCGGGAGCCGGTCGGCCATCCCGGCCGGAATCGACGCCGCCGGGTGCCCCGTGAAGTTGATGGGATAGGTCAGGCACCAGCCGATCAGCGGGTCCACCTCCACGCCGCCGATCTCGGTCGGGCCCTTGGTGTTGCCGTCGTCGGCGTTCTCCACCGGCAGGCAAGCCAGCGTCGGCGTGACGAGCAGCTCGTGGTCCTCGAGCACCCCCTGGATCGCGTCGTAGATCTCGGTCCGCACCTGGTGGTCGCGCATCAGCTGGAGCGCGGTCATCCGGTAGCCCTCGTCGATCCAGCGGAGGTACTCGGGCGGAAAGTCGTCGCGGTGCTCGCCGAGCAGGTCGAGCCCCTGGACCTTCATGTTCTCGAAGGCCTCGACGTTGATCGGCACGATCAGCCGGCACCAGAGGTCGCTCAGCTCGCGCTGGTCGCGCTCGATGCCGAGCCTCACCTCCTCGACGTGGGCGCCCTCCTGCTCGAAGGCCCGCACCGCGTCCGCCACCACCTCGGCCACCCGCGGATCGATCGGGAAGACGTCGAAGTCCGGGCTGTAGGCGATCCGCCATCCCCTCACCGAGCGCCGGATCGCGCCGGCGAGCTCGAC
>DASQXU010000317.1:0-16668 GCA_035639555.1 Thermoleophilaceae bacterium | reverse complement strand
AACCAGCTCGGAGGCACCGTCCAGCGCATCCAGCGCGGCGAGGCCGTCGCCAACGTGGAGCTCGACGTGGCGGGGCAGCGGCTCGTCGCCTCGATCACCGTCGAAGCGGTGGAGGACCTCGAGCTCACCGAGGGAAGCAAGGTGACCGCCCTCATCAAGGCCTCCGACGTGATCCTCGCCACCGAGTGACTCGAAGCGGTTTGACGCCGCCGGCTCCGGAGACCTCCGCACGAAAGTGGACCTGAGACGCCCAGTCGTTCGCGCCGTCATCGGCGGTCTCTTCATCGGTCACGGCACCCAGAAGCTCTTCGGCTGGTTCGGTGGTCACGGACCGGAGGGAACAGGTCAGTTCTTCGAGTCGGCCGGGATTCGCCCGGGGCGCCGGAACGCGATAGTGGCCGGCGGCGGCGAGGCGCTTGGCGGCGCTCTGCTCGCGCTTGGCTTCCTGACCCCGCTCGCCGGGGCGGTGCTCTCGAGCGTGATGATCACCGCGATCCGGCATGTCCACGGCGCCAAGGGCCCGTGGGTGACCGAGGGCGGCTATGAGTACAACGCGGTGATGCTCGCCACCGTCTTCGCTCTGGTCGAGGCCGGTCCGGGACCCCTTTCACTCGACCGGCGGCTAGGCACGGAGCGGTCCGGCTCCGGCTGGGCCGTCGCCCAGCTCGTGGCCGGAGCCGCGGGCTCGGCGGCGGTGTCGCAGCTCGCTCAGCGCGAGGCCGAGGCCGGGCAGCCGGAGCCCGAGCCGGCGGAGCAGGTCACTGAGGTCGCCGAGGCGCCGGGCAGCGGGGGCGCCTCGGGCTGATCGGCCCGGACCCGCCGGCGCGGCGACCCACAAGCGTGAGGTAGCCGCGATTTCGCCCGTGCGTTGACGCCGGCAAGCTGCTTGTCTTGCGGCGTCGAGCCCGACTACAGGGGGTCAAGAATGATCGTCATGCTCAGCGCCCGCCGGCTCAAGCCCGGCGCATGGGAGCAGTTTCGCCAGGCTTGGGATCCGGGCGAGGCCAAGCCGCCCGGTTTCCGGCGCGCCTATCACGCCCGGAACATCCGCGACGAGGACGAGGTGATCTCGTTCGGCCTGTTCGACATGACCGAGGACGACTACCGACGCTGGCGCGCGGAGGCGGACGCTCAGGAGATGGAGCGAGTCGATCGCCTGTCCGCGTTCGTCGCGAACGACTACGTCTCCGGGGTCTATGAGGTGATCGACACCGTGGAGGACTAGCCACTCCGGGCCGACGCGATGCCGCTCGCCACGAGGGGCCGATCCGTGAGCCTACGCCTTCACCCGGGCGACCGCGGGCCACGTGATCGCCAACCGCGAGAGCGGGCTGAGCATCGAGGGGGACGAGCGCCTTCACGACCCGCCCGGGTGGCCGACGCATGCCGACAGCTCGGCTCGGCCGGCCGCTCGCTCGTCGGCTGAGCCGGGGGCCGACGGGCGGCGCCCGCCCGGCCAGCCGGCCGGGCGGGCGCCGTCGGGTGCTCAGCGGAAACGGCGCGGGAACTGCTTGATGATCCCGCCGCTGATCGCGTCCGACATCCGCAGGATGTGGTGGTGGATGTGCTCGTAGTCGCGGATGTCCGCCGCGAAGTCTCCGCTCAGCCGGTGGGCCGCCTCGGCCAGCGTCTCGTCGAGATGGCCCCGCATCAGCCGGTTGATCCTCGCGAACGGAAGGAAGCGCGGGTTGGCGCGGCTCAGGAAGCGGGCGATCTGGCGGCCGTTGCGGTACCAGGCCTGCTTCGCCGCCGCGAACCTCGCGCTGTCCCCGGCCTTCGCCGCCTTCAGCAGCTCCACCGCTCCGCCGATGTGCTGCATCAGCAGCGCGGTCAGGCGGTTGCCCGCCTTACGGCCGTAGTACGGCTTGACCGCGTTGCCGAGATCCGTCTGGTTGCGCAGCAGCCGAGCCGCGGTCAAATTGAAGTCGGGCAGGCCGCCGGCGAAGCTGACGATCGCGAGCCGGGTCCAGGTGATGTGGTCCTCCCAGAGCTTCCGCATCCCGTCGTGGAAGCGGATCGCCTTGGCGGTGCGCACAGGGACGGCCGCGCTGTGGGCGTGCGCGGTTGCCGCGTGGCCCGCGGGCGGGCCGGAGATCGCCAACACGGCGACCGTGGCCGCCACCGCGATCAGGCCGGCGAGCGTCAGCGTGCCGCGACGGCCGGCGAAGGGAATGCTCATCGTGCTACCTCCTGTGTCGGGGGCGGCCTCTCGCCGCCCGTGGGTGGACTCACCCGCGGTCGCCCCGGCGAGGCCGAACGGCCCGACCGGCGTGGTCGCCGCCCGACCGCGTCGAACGGCTGCGGCGCGGGATCGCCGTGTCGCGGCCGGCCCCGTGCCCAAGGAATCGGCGCCGCTCGCGGCGCGGCGGCCGTCCAAGGGCCGCCGGTCCCGATTCGCCCGCTGCGCGCGTCCTGCCGCACGCCCGTTTAGCGGCGGCTGGCGGCGACGTCTTACCTCGTGTCAGCCGCGGCGGTCCGGGGGAGGTGCGATGGCGTCCAGCTGCCGCAGGTCGCCGGGGCTCGGGGCCCAGGCCGCCGCGCGGGCGTTGGCCTCGAGCTGCTCGGGGCGGGTGGCACCTGCGATCACCGACGCCACCGCTCGCTGCGCCGCGAGTCCGCCGATTGCCACGTCGAGCAGCGACAAGGCACGCTCCGCGGCGAAGCGCTCGAGCCCCTCGATCACGTCGAAGGTGGCAGCGTCGGCGACTTGGCCGCGGCCGGCGAGCCTCGACCCGGCGGGAGCCTCCTCGCCGCGGCGGTACTTCCCGGTGAGGAGGCCGGAGGCCAGCGGGAAGTAGGGCAGGATCCCGAGCCCGTGCCGCTCGCAGGCCGGCGCCACGTCCGCCTCGAGGCCTCGGTTCAGCAGGTTGTATTCGTTCTGGAGGCTGACGAAGCCGTTCAGGTCCTCGGCGCTCGCGATGGTCGCCGCCCGCTCGACCTGCTGGGCGCTGAAGTTCGAGCAGCCCAGGAAGCGGACCGATCCCTCCCGCACGAGCTCGTCCATGGCGCCGAGCGTCTCCTCGAGCGGCGTCACCCCGTCGGGGCGGTGATAGAAGTACAGGTCGATGCGGTCGCTGCGGAGGCGCCGCAGCGAACCCTCCACCGCCCAGCGGATGTAGCGGCGGGAGCCGCGTGGCGCGTTCGGTGCTCCGTCGGCGCCCGAGATCTGCATGCCGAACTTCGTGGCGACGACGAAGTTGTCGCGCCGCCCGGCGAGCGCCTCGCCGAGGAGCGACTCGCTGCCTCCGCCGCCGCCGTAGACGTCCGCGGTGTCGAGCAGCGTCACGCCCAGCTCCTCGCAGGCGTCGACCAGCCGCCTCGTCCCCTCCCGGTCGACCTTGCGCCCGAGCTGGTTGCACCCGAGGCCGACGACGGACACCTCGAGCTCGGAGTGGCCAACGCGGCGGCTGGTGAGGCGCACGGCGTCCATCTCCGTATCACGGACAGGGTTCCCCGGGCGCCCCGGCTCGAAGCAGCGCGGCCCCCCGGCGACTGGCGCGCCCCTCCGTCGAGCTTCGCCCGCTCGACGGTTCCGAGCGAGAGCCGCCCGGATTCGAGGCGCTCAGCCGACGAGGCACCTCGGGGCGGGCGGGCGGTTGCGCGGGAACGCTTTGACCAGGGCGCGGGCGATCATGCGATTGCGCTTCACGTAGCCGTGCGAGGTGTAGTGGATGCCGTCGTCGATGAACCATCCCCGCTTCGCGCGGGCGGCCCAGTCGTAGACCCGCATCGTCGGATAGCGGCGGCAGGCGGCTACGAGCGCCCGGTTCCAGCGTTGCATCATCTGCTCCGAGTACGGGCCCGACTCGCGAAGCGAGATGGCGTCGAGCCACAGCGCGGGACGGCGGCCGATGATCGACATCATCCGAGCGATCCGTTGGCGCTGGTTCACGTTCGAGCCGACGTAGACGTCGGCGGTGTCGTTCGTTCCGAGGGCGAGGATCCAGCAGCCGCGGAAGCCTCGGGCGACGAGCTGCCGGGCAACCGTGGCCGCGTTGGTCTGACCGGGGATCGCCTCGACGATCGAGCGCGCGCCCGAGACCTGCATGTCGCTCGACTTGACGCCGACGCGGGCCAGCTGGTGGGGCAGGCGCCGCTTCGGGTTGGGGACGTAGTCGGGGGAGACCGCGCCTTCGGAGGTCGAGTCGCCGATGTAGACGACCCGCCGGCAGGACGTGCGGGTGGGCGGACGCTCCGCCCGTCGGGCGGCGGACGGACCGGCACGAGAGGCGGAAGCGGCGAGCGGCGGCGGCGGTCTGGCGCCGGTGCCCGCCGAGGCCAGCCCGGCCGAAGCCACGGGGAGCGCGCCGGCGAGGCCGAGGACGGGGAGGATGAGAAACCCAAGGGGGGCGCCCGAGATGGCGAGCGCGTGGCGGGGCATCAGGCGGCCCGCGCCCGGGCGGAGCTCTCGCCAGAGCCGGCCGAGGGCGCCGCGGCGGATCGGCTCCTCGACGTAGCGCCAGGAGAGGGCGGCGACCACGAACGTGGCCGCGACCTGGAGGGCGGCCTTCGTCGTCGAGACCCGACCCTCGGCCGGGCTCGTGAGCACGATGATCGGCCAGTGCCAGAGGTAGATGCCGTAGGAGCGGACGCCAACCCAGCGGAACGGGCGCCAGCCCAGGGCGCGCCCTAGCCTGGTGGCCGGGTGGGCGAGGGCGGCGACCGCGGCCGCCGTCGCGAACGAGAGCAGGAGCAACCCGCCCGGATAGAGGAAGGGCGAATAGGAGTCGGTCGTCGAGACGAGGACGAGGATGCCGGCGAGGCCGGCGACCCCGAGGACGTCGAGGAGGTTGCGGGTTGCCCGGCGCACGTCGGGGCGGAGACGGCGGCTGGGCCAGACGAAGGCGAGCGCGGCGCCGATGAGCAGCTCGAAGGCCCTGGTGTCGGTGCCCTCGTAGACCCGCGTCGGGTCGAATCCCGGGCGATAGATGAGGGCCATCGCGAGCGCCGAGGCCCCGGCCAGGGCGAGGCTCGCGAGGGCCAGCCGGCGGCCGCTTCGCACCGCCCAGATCCCGAACGCGAGGAGCCACGGCCACACGAGGTAGAACTGCTCCTCGATCGCGAGCGACCAGAGATGGTCGAGGGGTAGCGGAGGGGCGAAGCGGGCGAAGTAGGAGCCGTGCTCGGCGATCGTCCACCAGTTGCTGACGTAGAGCGCGGCCGCGAGCACCTGCTTGCGGAAGTCGGCGAGCTGTGAGGCGTCGAACAGCGCCACCCAGACGCTGACCGCGGCCAGCATCACGAAGAGGGCCGGGAGGAGGCGGCGGGCCCGCCGCAGCCAGAACTGCCCGAGCCCGAGGTTGCCGTGGCGGTGCCAGTGGCCGAGCAGGAGATCGGTGATCAGATAGCCGGAGAGCGTGAAGAAGACGGCGACCCCGAGCATCCCGCCCTTGGCCCAGTGCAGCTTCAGGTGGTAGGCGACCACGGCCAGCACCGCGATCGCGCGCAGTCCGTCGAGGCCTGGCGCGTAGCGCCGGCCCGGTTCAGCCGGACTCGGCATGCCCGATCCTTCCCTCCTTGGAAGCGCCCCCGTCGCGGGTCGAGCCGCCAAGAATCAGCGGACGCAGCGACACCGCCGCGAAAGTCTCGCATAGCTCAGCGTCGGCGGCTGGGATCGGCCCCCAATCGAGCCGGGCTCCCGGGCCCACCGCACGCCCCCGAGGCTAGACTGGCGATTCGCTCGCCGCGGCTAGAAGCGGTTGTGTGGGCCGGCGAGGGAAGAGAGAGAGAGCCATGTCACAGGATTCGGCCGCCATCATCGACGCGTTGCGCTCGATCCACGACCCGTGTTGCCGTGAGAAGGGCATCTCGGTCGTGGACATGGGGCTAGTGCGGTCGGCGAGGCTCGAGGGCGGTGAGGCTCGGGTGGAGCTCGTGTTGACCTCCGGGTGGTGCCCGTTCTCGATCGACCTGGTCGGCGCGGTGCGCGAGCGGGTCGAGTCGCTCCCGGAGGTCGCGGACGCCCGGGTAGAGGTCGTATGGGATGAGGTGTGGAGCACCGAGCGGCTTGCTCCTTCGGCGCGGGCCAAGCTCCGGTTCCTGCCCGAGCCGGGCGATCTGGGCGCCCGCGCGCACATCGAGGTGCGTGGCAGGCGAGCTCCCCTCGAGGAAGGAGGTCCAAGACCATGATCGGCGACGCCTTCGTGTTCGACGGGGTGGCGCACCCGTTCAACTTCGACGAGTCGAACGCCCACGACGGCGCCGGCGACGCGTTCAGGCGGCACCTCTACGCGTTCCACCAAGTGCTCACGCCGGAGGGTGAGCCCGTGCTCTCGGAGGAGGAGTTCCTGCGCGAGTGGTCCAACGATGAGATCTACGAGATGGTGTTCGAACAGTCGGACACCGACGCCCTCGTGGCCATGCCGCTGCCGCTGACCGACATGTTCAAGGACGGGCTCTCGCCGTGGGAGAAGTGCGCCGAGCTCGCCCAGAGGGACCCCGACCGGATCTTCTTCTGGGGGACGGTCAACCCGCTCGAGGGGCGCAGGGCGCTCGAGTCGATGGAGCGCCAAGTGAAGGAGTTCGGCGCCCGGGCGTTCAAGTTCTACAACGTCCGCTACGACTACGGCCAGCACTTCCCGTGGCGGATGGACGACCCGCAGATCGCGTTCCCGGTCTTCGAGAAGGCGCAGGAGCTCGGCATCAACCTGATCGGCGTCCACAAGGGCGTGCCGCTCGGACCGCAGCACATCGAGCACACCCAGACCTGGGACATGGATGGGGCGGCCGAGAACTTCCCGGACATCAACTTCGTCATCTTCCACGTGGGATTGCCGTTCATCGACGAGGTGTGCTGGCAGTTGATCCGCTTCCCGAACCTGCACGCGTCCCTGGCCGCGACCGTGAACTTCGTCGTCCGCGCGCCGCGCCAGTTCGCTGAGGTGCTCGGGAAGCTCATGTTCTGGTGCGGCGAGGACAGGATCATCTACGGGAGCGAGGCCCCGATCTGGCACCCGCAGTGGGCGCTCCAGGCGTTCTGGGAGTTCGAGCTTCCGCAGGACCTCGTCGAGGGCTACGGCTATCCGCCGCTCACCCCAGAGGCGAAGCGCAAGATCCTGGGGGAGAACCTGCGTCGCCTCCACGGGCTGGAGCCGGCGGCCGCCTGACGGCGAAGCTGCGGCGCCGGAGGTTTACGCTCGGGCTAAGCGCGACGAGACCGATGAGGAGGAGCCGTGGCAACTGCGCCTGAGAGTTCGAGGCGGACTCCGATCAAGGTCGTCCCCCACTTTTCCCGGCTTCACGAATGGATCGCTCTCGACGAGGGCTACTACCGGGAGGAAGGCCTCGAGCCCGAGATGCTTTCGGAGGTGATGCACTCGGTCTCCGGCCACCGGGGTGATCGGTACAGGCAACGCCCTCAGGACCGGCCGTTCGCCTCCGGCCTCGAGGTCACGAACTCGGCCTGTCACTGGGGCTCCGCCTGCAATGCCGGGGCGGGGATGGGCAGGTTCGTACGCGAGCTCTACACCGTAGGCCGCTTCGCGATCTTCACCCGCCCCGATTCCGAGGTGGGGATGCTCTGTGAGCTTCGCGACCGGCCCGTGGGCATCGGCGAGATGGCGGGTAGCCACTTCACGAGCCTGCACGTTCTGGGCCAGGTGATCCCGCGCGAGCATCTCGAGCTCGTGCACACCGGCGGGCCCGGCCGCCGGCTGCTCGCCCTGGAGGAGGGCCAGGTCGAGGCGGCCAACCTGCTCGACCCGGAGATCCCGATCGCCGAGCAGCGGGGGCTCCGAAAGCTCGCCCAGGGCGAGTTCATGGTCACGTTCTGGGTCCACCCCAGCATCCCGGCATCCACGCTCGGCGCCTTCTTCCGAGCGCTCCGACGGGCGGAGGACGCCCTCGAGCGGAACCCGGAGCGCTACTACCACCTATGGGAGCGGAACCTCCCTCCCGGGCTAGAGGGCGACTACGACTGGTCCACCTTCGGCCGCGGCGAGCGCATGTTCTTCGAGCCTTACACCGAGGCGATGTACGAGGAGGCCATCCGTTTCGCCGAGAGTCACGGCCTCGCCGAGCACATCGTGGAGCGGCGCTACGACGAGCTCGTGGCGCCGATAAGCGTCTAGCGCGCCGGGGCGGCTAGGACCTCCGGCGGCGGCCGGTCGCTCACTCCTCGAGCGGCACCCGCATGCCCACGCCGGGGGCCCACCGCCACTCGCTGCCGACGTCCGGGCGCAGCGTGCGCTCGACCGGCAGGTCGAGCTCGATGCGCTCGCCCTCGATCGGAGCGAGCTGCTCGTCGTGGTAGCGCCGGCGGATCGGGTGGTCGAGGTATCCGGCGAGCGCGGACTCGTCGTCCAGCTCGATCACGAGCGCGTGGGTGTAGCCGTGCTTCGCTCCGGAGGTGTCGTGCCCGAAGGTGATCCTCTCGACGCCGGGGATCTCGGTCAGGGCATCGGCCTTCTCGAGCGCAGCGTGCACCTGGTCCTCGCTGGTCCCCGGCTTCCACTTGAGCAGCACGATGCGCTGAAGCACTCGTTCCTCCATTCCCCTTGTTCGCGGCGACGCGCGTTGGTTCCTACACCTCCGGGGCCACCGCTGCAAGCCCGAGTGGTGGCAGGGAGTGGGCAGCGGGGCGCCGAGCTGCGATCATGCGGCGGGTCCCCAACGGCCGGAGGTGGTCGAGATGTGTCACGAGTGGTGGAGTCGCCGCGAGAAGCGGCGCGAGGAGCGCTTCGACGAGGAGCTCCGTTATCTGCTCGACGAGGAGCGGGGGCGCTCCGAGCCGACACCGGTCGTCGAGTACGAGGACAAGGAGCCGGTCGAGCCGGAGCGGGTCCGGGTCGAGTCCGGCTCGCGCTAGACCGAAGGACACTCCGGGCGGGCGTCGCCTCGCGCGCGGCGCCCGCCCGGCCCGCGCTTGGGCCGATGCAGCTCGGCCCGGGCGCTAGGGCCCGAGCTCGCGCGCCCAGGAGGCGACCTCGCGGGCGAGCTCGGGCCCGGCCAGCGTGAAGAGGTCGTTGTGGCCCAGGCCGGCGAAGATGCGGATTCGCTTCGGTCCGGCGGCGGCGTCGAAGAGGGCCCTGCCCTGGGAGGCCGGCACGGTCTCGTCCCGGTCTCCGTGGAGGACCAGCAGCGGGGCGCGGAGGGCCCCGATCCGCCGCAGGGTGGGGTAGGCGTCGGGGACGAGCGCCGCCGGTATGCGCGGGTAGTGCAGGCGGGCCATGTCGCGGACGCCGGTGAACGCCGAGACCAGCACGAGCCCCGCGGGTGCGCGCTCGAGCGCGAGCTCGAGCGCGACCGCGCCGCCGAGCGATTCGCCCAGGTAGAAGACGCGCCCGGGCTCCACCCCGGGGTCCTCGAGCATCCAGCTGAGCGCCGCGCGGGCGTCGCGGTAGGTGCCCGGCTCGCTAGGGGTCCCGCCGCTTCGGCCATAGCCGCGATAGTCGAACAGGAGCACGTCGAATCCGACGGCGGTCAGCAGCGCCGCGTGGGTGACGCGGTCGCCGACGTTTCCCGCGTTCCCATGGCAGAGCAGCATATGGCCCACCCGGGCGGCCCGGGCGCCGACCCACCAGCCGTGCAGCCGCTCGCCGTCGTCGGTAGCGAGCGCCAGCTCTCGATAGTCGAGTCCCGCTTGGTCCGGCGTCTGGGCGAGCTCGCGCGCGGGGAAGTAGAGCAGCGAGTGCAGTAGCGGACGGAGCACCGCGGCGTCGCGGGGGGCGCCTCGGCTCAGTCGCGGGCCGGCGCGGGCACCCGGGGGGCCTCGAACGCCTCGCGGTGCGCCGCGACCCACTCCGCCACCGCCATGGGGTCCTGCCCGGTCAGCTCGCGAACGGTGTCGGTGTGGAGGTCGGCGTCGCCGCGGCGCCAGGCGCTCAGGTGGAGGATGACCTTGATGTCGGCGTCCTCCGGGCTCATGCCGGCCTGCTCGACGAGCAGCTTGCGGAACTCGTCCTCGGACATGTCGTAGTAGGTGATCTCCCGGGCGAGCACGTGTCCGAGCACGGCCGCTATCTCCGTCATGGTGAGCGTCTCGGGCCCAGTGAGCTCGTAGTTTCGGCCCGGCTCCGCGCGCTCGGTGAGGACGACGGCGGCGGCGCGCGCCACGTCGTCCGCCGCGATGAGACCCACGCGGCCGTCCCCGGCGCAGCCGAACATGGCGTTCATCTCGCGGATCGTCTCTGCGTGGGGGAGAAGGCTCGTCTCCATCACCGAGCTCGGGGAGACGAGCGCCCACTCGAGCCCGGAGGCCTTGATCGCGTCGAGGCTCGCCACGTGCAGCCTGTCGAGCGGGTCGCCGCGGTGGCGCACGGCTCCGTAGAGCTTGACGATGCGCTCCACCCCCGCGTCTAGAGCGGCCCGCAGCACGTTGGTCTCGCGCTCCTCGATGTGCTCGTCCATCGGCGAGATGAGGAAGACGGTCTCGACCCCGTCGAGCGGGTCGGCGAGCGTGTCCGGCCGGTCCATATCGCCCACCGCGAGCTCCCCGGGCAGTCCTCGCGCGTGCTCCGCCGAGTGCACGAGGGCGCGCACCGGGGCGCCCCGGGCGGCGAGCTGCCGCACGGTCCGGCTGCCGAACATGCCCGTCGCTGCGGTGACGAGGATCACCGCGCGAACGCTAACCGGTCCGCGCGCCGGCTATGCGCCGCTCGGCTCAGCCGGCGGCCGCGGGGCTGCGCTTCATCGGCTACGTGCCCCGCCCGGGGCGCTTCGCTACATGGGCAAGGAGGCGAAGCGGGCGGCGAGGGCGATCGCGTGCGAGCTCGGGAGCGCGGACGGGTCGCAGCCACGCCGGACCAGCGGGCTCCTCGGGCGCTCACCGCGCGGACCGGCCGACGCGGCTCAGCGCGAGCGCGCGGAGCGGTCGAGCACGGCCGCTTCCAGGGCGTAGTGCAGCCCGTAGATCATCTCGGCCTGGTCGTCCCAGCTCTCGCCCCCATACGTTCCGACCTGTCCCCCGAGGAAGCCGATTGGGGGCACGCGGGAGATCTGGCTGAGCGATCCGGCGAGCATTCGCTCCCCGAGCAGTTGCCAGCGCCCGGCGTCCTCGCACGCCAGGTCCCAGTCCCGGCAGAGGAGCGAGAGGCGGAGCAGCCCGGCGGCGCTGATCGCCGCAGCGGAGGCATCCCCAGGCGCGCCCGGGGGTGCATCGTAGTCGTAGGGGGGCACTCCGGAGGATGGGACGTGTCCGTCGAGCCAGGCGGCGATGCGCTCGGCGACCGACAGCAGCTCGGGATCGCGCAGCGCACCCGCCGCGCGGGCGAAGCCATAGATCGCCCACCCCTCTCCGCGCGCCCAGGTGCTGCGGGCGGATATGCCCTGGTGGGTGTGGACCCCGAGCCCCTCGCCCGTCAAGCGGTCCTGGTACACCGCCTGCGCCGTCGAGCCGTCGGAGCGAACCAGGAGCGACGCGACCCGCTCGGCGTGGCGCGCGGCCACCGAGCGGTAGACGGGATCTCCGGTCACGTCGCTCGCCCAGTAGAGGAGCGGCAGGTTCCCCATGCTGTCGATGATCGTGTCGGCCACGGTGAGGCTCGGCGCGTCCGAGCGCGTGGGGAGGGTTCCCGCGGCGTAGTTCGTGCCGGCGAGCGCCACGAGCTCCCCGGCCGCGGCCAGCCCGCTCGCGCGCAGTCTCCGGCACAGCCGTGGGCGCCGCTTCAGGCCGCGACAGAGCCGCTGGTACGCGAGCACCGACGAGTTCTCGTAGACGAAGCCCAAGTCGTGTGTGTCGGCGTGCTCGTAGCCGAAGTTCGCGATCGTCCGCTCGAGCGCCCAGCGCCCGAACGGGTCGCTCGCGCCGACCAGGTCCGCCGCGCGCCAGAGGGCGCCGGCGAGGAACCCGCGCGTCCAGTATTCGCGTCTCAGGTACAGCCGGTCGCCGGTGTCCGCACCGGCCAGGAACAGGCGTCGCGGCACCCGGGCCTCGAGGTCGGCGAGCCGGTGGAGGAGCAGAAGGGGGCGGTTCGCGGCCGAGGTTCGGACCAGGTTGTCGAGCTGCAGGCGACCCCTTCGGAGCCGGAACACGAGCCGCGGGCGCTTGCGGTAGCGGAGGCGAAAGCCATGCCCGTTCAGCGCTCCTACGATCGTCCGGCGATCGCGGGTGGCCTGCAGGTGAAGCCAGCCTCGGAGCGGCCTCTCTCCCGGAGCGTCGGCGACCATCACCCCGCGTCCGACGACCGACGCCCTGACCGCTCCCTTGCCGCGGGCCAGCCGGAGAGCCGGGCGAGCGGCCGGGGAAAGCCCCACGTCGACCGCCGTCTTCGGGCCGAGGAACAAGTCGAACGAGAGCGCCCCGACCCCCGTCCGGAGGGGGTGCGAGAGCTCACCGCCTCCGGGGCGCGCGGCCAGCGCGAGGAGCCGCTGCCCCTCCGACCGCACCCGGGCGGCCTGCACCGCCCCCTCGAAGCGCCAGCCTGGCAAGGATCCGCCGAAGCCCTCGATCCAGGCCCGAGCCGGTCGAGCACGGGCCGGACTCGAGCCGCCGAGCGATCCGCCGAGCGCAAGCAGGAGCGCGAGCGCCAACGCGACCCCCCTCGAGGCTCGGGGCGTCGATCGAGCGGCATGGATGAGGCGTCTCTGGCGCGGCATACAGGTCCCCGAGCCCGTCACGGTATGACCAGCGTGCGGACGAAGACGCCGACCCCACCGGCGCCGTCGACGGCCGTAAGCCGCACCACGTACCGACCCGGGGCCGCATAGGTATGCACCGTGTCGCCTCCGACGCCGGTCTGCCCGTCCCCGAAGTCCCAGGTGGTCGCGACGATCGGCGCTCCACGCGGCTGTGTGATCTCGGCGTGGAAGCGGGGCGAGCGCGTCCTGACTCGGGCCGGCGCGTCGAACGACGCGAGGGGCGGGCTCGGCTGAGCCCCGGAGTCGGAGGTGATGGTGGTCCCGAACTCCCTGTAGCGACCGTACCGGCCGCGCATCCAGAGCACCTCCTCGCGCCCGGGCTCGAGCCCCCGCGGGGAGACGGGGCGCACGTTGTCGACCCGCGAGTGCGAGGTGATCGCCCGGCGTGACCACCGACGCCCGCCGTCGCGAGTTCGCCAGCGTTCGATCTCGAAGTGGGGACCCACTCGGCGCGAGAGGTAGACGATCGAGGGATGCCGATGGTTCAGGCTGATCCCGGCCGAGTAGAAGCGCTCGCGGGGGACGCGGGTGATCGGCCCGCCGGCGGCGGTGATCGTGTGGGTCACCCAGCGGCGGCCGTTGAAGCGGGCGTACCGGTAGATGTGGCGCTGGGAAGAGGGGAATACCGCGTAGACGATCACCGGGCGCCCGGAAGGGGTCAGCGCGACGTCGTGGACCCAACTGTCGATCCCGCTCCGGCGGGCGTCGTAGATGCGGTCCGCCTGCGACGGGCGAAACGGGAGCCGGCGCATGCTCGTGATCCGCTTGCCGCTCGCACGGAAGAGCGCCCCGTGCCGGTAGAACGCGAAGAAAAGGCTCGCCCGGGTCTCACGCGGATGGCCGTTGGTGAACGCCAACGCGATCTCGTCCGTGCCGTTTGACTCGTACTTGACGTAGGGGCGCTGCCCCGGCACCTGGATCAGCTGGCGGGCGCCAGAGAACTGCCCGTCCGCGGTAAAGGTGGCGAAGGCAGGATTCCAGTTGGCCGCCCGCCAGAAGAGGTAGCCCCGCTCCTGCTCGGCCGGGAGGCGCAACGGACTCGGATAGGTCCAGCCCATCCGACCGGGGATGTTGGTTCGTAGGACCTGCTCGCGACCCCACGAGCTGACGTCCTCCGGGTTGGTGGTGATCCGGTAGCGCAGCGGCCCGGAGTCGTGGTGGGAGTAGAACGCCATCAGCCGGTTGTCGGGGAGCGCAAGCAGGGCCGGGGCGTCGTGGTCGTCGGAGTTCCGGTTCCGTCCGATCACCGCCCGAGCCAAGCGTCGCCCGCCGTAGCTTGCGACCACCACCTCGCCCTGGCGGTTGACCCAACCGGCGTAGGTCTGGTCGAGCGAACCGCGGACGTGGAGGGCGCGCGGGTCCCCGAACCAGGACCAGCCACCCGCTCCAAGCGGCTGAAGGACGCTCGCGCCCGCGGCCGGGGCCGCCCAAAGGAGCAGCACAGCGCAAACGCCGGCACGCACGCAGATGCCGACGAAGCGGCAGGGCCTCGCCCCGGGCGCACGCGCCGGCACCGTACTGCGTACGGGCGCTGTCTTACGAATGCTTCCCTTGAAGGGAGCAACCCACGAGCCGAGCACGTTCCTTTGAAACCGGGGGCACACCGGCAGTCGCGCTTATGCGAGCCCGACTCGACCGTACACCCGCCGTGGGAAGGGGTCAATCACGCCTAGCGGCGCCGCCCGCCGCGGCTCCTCGCCTGGACTTGGCGGAGGTCGGCCTCGATCTCGGCCACGCGCTCGGTTGCCTCCTGCGCCCGCGCCCGTGCCTGCTCCTCGGCCGCCTCGGCCCGCTCCAGCGCCGACGCTGCCCGCGCGGCTTCGCGTCGAGCCTCGCGCAAACCGCGCGTCGCCTTCGAGAGCCGCTCATGGAGCTGGCCGGCCTTGGCCCTGGCCCGCTCGAGCCGCTCTTCGAGCTCTCGGGCGCGGCGCGCCAGCGCCCCGTCGCCCTCCGCCCGGGGCTTTCGCCGCTCGCGCCGGGCCGTCGAGGCTCTGCCGCCCTCGGTCTCGAACAGGGGCCCGAGCCCGCTCGGCGCGTGCTCGCGAACCAGCCGTCCCGAGCTCAGTCCCTCGCGGGCCTCGGGGTCGGTGGCCGCGGCGTGGAGCGTCTGCCGGAGCTTCTCCTGGATCGCCGCGCTCACCGGGCGCCCGGCGCCGGCGAGCTCGCCCTCGGCCTGCCGGGCGAGCTCGGCCACCAGCCGGCGCTCCTCCTCGGCGGCCCGGTCGAGCGGCTCGCGGCCGCCGCCCCGCAGCAGCTCCCCCTGGGCCTCGCGAAGGCGATCACCGGCGGCGATCAGCCGATCGACCCTCCCCGGGTCGCTACGCCGGAGCCGATTCAGCGCCCAGGCGGCCACGCTCGGCTTGGGCAGCCGCTTGACGGCGGCCGCGGCATCGCGCTCGCCGTCGCGCCGCAGGCCCCGGGCGAGCTCATCACGCGCCTGCGTGAACTCGCCGAGCGGGAGCCCGTACAGACGATCGATCGCCGCTTCGTGGTCGTTCTGTCTCGCCATCGCGCTCAGACGAGCGTACGAGCTCGGTGGAGAAGGTGGACGCCTGGACGCTTAGCGTGTCCATGGACACGCCAGACGTCCAACCGTCGCTCCAGGGTTAGCCGCTCTCGTCGCCGGTCAGGGCGTGGCGCGCCTTCGCCAGCGGACCCTTCTCCTCGTCCGGGAGCCGATCCGTCGCCTGGTCGACTTCGCGCGCCAGATGGGAGACACGGGTCTCGATCCTGCTTACCTTGGCGCCCAGATCGGCGATGGCGATCTCGACGCTCGCGACCCGCGCGTCCAGGCGCTGGCCGGTCGCCCGCAGCTCGCGAATGTCCTCGCCCGCGCTCCCGAGGACCTCGGCGATCGCGCCGAGCTGACGCTCGATCGCTTCGACCGAGCCGGCGAGCTCCGTCGTGGACTGGAGGGCGTCCTCCACGCTCGCCCGAACGCGCTGCGGCAGCTCGACCAAGAGAGCAACGGTCTCGCGAACCACGGTGGCCGCGAAGCCGGGGCTCAGGCGGCGCTCGGCGCGTCCGGGGCCGGCGGAGGCGCCTCACTGCCCACGGCGCTCTCCGGCTGCGCGCCATCGCCCGCGGCCGGCGCCGGCGACTCCTTCGAGAACGCCGACTGCAGCTTCTTTCGGGCCGGCCCGCTCAGGATGACCACGACGCCGCCGCCGGCCACCGCCACGAAGAGGAGCTTCCGGCCCCGCCGCTTCGGCTCCGGCTTCCGGCGCTGTAGCGCGAGGGCCGCCCTCCTGGTGGAGGTGACCGCGTCGCGCAGGTTGTCGTAGAGCTTCTTGTCCTCGGCCGCTTTCCCCCGCTTCCGCGACGCCCGGCCATACGCCTCCCGAAGGCGAGCCGCCGCCGTGCGCAGCTGCTGCTGGACGTACTCGTCCTCGAGGAGCCGCTGGACGTAAGGCGCCGCCGACTTGGCCTGCTTGCTCTTCGCCACCGATCCTCCTAGCCGCTCTTCATCTTCCTGGTATCGCGCGGCTCGAGGAAGGGCTCCTGCTCCTCGGGGTGGCCGGCGGCGATCTGGCGCGTGCGCTCGAGCTCGGCGTTGAACTCGGCCCCGAACAGGATCGCGATGTTCGAGATCCAGAGCCAGACGAGGAACACGATCACCCCGCCGAGCGAGCCGTAGGTCTTGTTGTAGGAGCCGAAGTTGGCCACGTAGAAGGCGAAGAGGGCCGAGGCGGCGAGCCAGATCAGGACCCCGAGCACCCCGCCCGGGCTGATCCAGTGGAACTTCGGGTGGCGGACGTTGGGGGCGGCCCAGTAGAGGAAGGCGAACATGGTCATCACGACGATCAGGATCACCGGCCACTTGGCGATGTCCCAGGCGGTGGTCGCCGCCCCCCCGACCCCGAGCAGCTTGCCGACCTGGTCGGCCAGCGGCCCGGTGAGGGTGACCGCGATCGCCACCGCGGCCAGCATCACGAGCAGGATCAGGGTGACGAGCACCCGGGTCGGCACCGTCTTCCAGATCGGGCGCCCCTCCTCGATGTCGTAGATCGCGTTCGAGGCCCGCATGAAGGCGGCGACATAGCCCGAGGCCGACCACAGCGCCCCGGCCAGGCCGACCACGAACAGCACCCC